>JAQVYO010000034.1 GCA_028708585.1 Oscillospiraceae bacterium | reverse complement strand
AATCGCCTCCAGTGCTTGATTCGGTTCTGTCATAGACTATGGCGGATCAGGCTTTTTTGTGCCTGTCCCCGGTGGGCTTTGCCATTTGTACCAACAAAGAAGCGGATTTATATCCATCCTAGGGATTCTTTCAGACAAAAAATACTTGCACCGCGCCAGCTGGTATGCTATAATCCCCTACAGTGATAACATCAGGGAGGGCAGTGTATTTCAGTCCATCATCACAAACTATTTCGTTCCTGCTTTCTTGGCCAAACGGAACCTGCATTAGTGAAGGCGGGCCATGCGGACAGCCGGGGTCAAATGCCGATTTAGCGATTGTGATATCGTGTTGATGAGTGGATTCACTCAAACTTATTGCGGAACGTCTCCGTGGTATTTGTGTTCATAAGGACGTACTTGTGAATGGTCAACATGAGCAGTAAAAGTATTCGTTACTGTATAGGCTCAAATAGACTACCCAAATTTGAATAAATAAAGCAAGCAATTGTAATAAATAAAACAAATAGAGTAGCAGATCATAGATCAAGTACAATCATTGAACGGTTTCTTTCGCCGGGAATGATTGTTTTTTCATTTGCGCCGGGACAAAGGAGAAAATGAACATAAAGACGGGGACATTTGTCTTTTCATGGAAAGGAGGCAAATGTGTCTGAGAAAATAAAACTGTTCGGGTTTAACAACCTGACGAAAACGTTAAGCTTTAATATCTACGACGTTTGTTACGCAAAAACAGAGCGGGAAAAGAGCGAATATGTATCATATATTGACGAGCAGTACAACGCGGAACGGTTAACTAAAATTCTTTGCGACGTCACCGAGATGATTGGGGCGCATGTACTCAATATCTCCAAGCAGGATTATGATCCTCAAGGTGCCAGCGTAACGCTGCTGATTGCCGAGGAGCCGGTTCCTGCCGAACGGATGGACCCGACCTGCAACCATGGAATGGAAACGCTGGAGAAGCGGCGGTCCATCTGCGGTCATCTGGATAAAAGCCACTTAACCGTGCATACCTATCCGGAATATCATCCAAACCAGGATATTTCTACCTTTCGGGTGGATATCGACGTGTCTACCTGCGGAAAGATTTCTCCGCTGAATGCCCTTAATTATTTGATCTCCAGTTTTGATTCGGACATTATTACCATTGATTACCGGGTGCGCGGCTTTACCCGGGAAATGGGCGGACGTAAATGCTTTATCGATCATAAAATCTCTTCTATTCAGGATTTTATTGATGAAAAAACTCTGGAAGCATATGACGTTCAGGATGTGAACGTCTATCAGGCCAACATCTTTCACACAAAGATGCTGATTAAGGAACTGCACCTGCAAAATTATTTGTTCCGCAATGATGTAATGGAATTTACCCCAAGGGAGCGGCTGGATATCACCAACCGGCTCCGCAGAGAAATGATCGAAATTTACAGCGGGAAAAACATCTATGAGTGATCAGAATCGTGCGCCTATTTATGAAGCGCTGCGCCAATACGCTTCCAACCGCATCGTCTCCTTTGATGTGCCGGGACACAAGCAGGGGAAAGGCAACGGGGCGCTTTTGGAAGCTTTCGGCGCAAAATGCCTGTCTATGGATCTCAATTCAAGCAAGCCGTTGGATAATCTGACCCATCCTACCTCTGTGATTCGGGAAGCGGAACAGCTGGCAGCGCAGGCATTTGGCGCGGCACATGCGTTTTTGATGGTAGGCGGTACTACGGCAGCCGTCCAGGCGATGATTTTTCATTGCTGCAGGCCGGGGGATGAAATTATTTTGCCCCGCAATGTGCATAAAAGCGCCATCAACGCGCTGATCCTCTGCGGGGCGATTCCGGTCTATATCAATCCAGGCGTTCATCCGAGGCTGGGCATCAGCCTTGGTATGTCGGTTTCCGATGTGAGACGAGCAATCGCGGCACATCCCAAAGCGAAAGCTGTGTTTGTCAACAATCCAACATATTATGGCGTTTGCAGCCATCTGGAGGAAATTGTCCGCCTGGCTCACGCTTCGGGTATGCGGGCACTGGTGGACGAGGCCCATGGCACCCATTTGTATTTTGGCGAGGGGCTGCCTTTGCCTGCTATGCGGGCGGGCGCGGACATGGCGGCCGTCAGCATGCACAAAACCGGTGGGTCGCTGACCCAAAGTTCCTTTTTGCTGACAGGCCCTTCTGTGGATGGGGAAGCGGTGCGTCAGATCATCAACCTGACACAGACTACCAGCGGCAGCTATCTTCTGATGGCTTCTCTGGATTTAGCCCGAAGAGAACTGGCGCTTTCCGGGCGGGATACCTTTCGGAGAGTAAAGCGCCTTTGCGCTTATGCCCGGGCGGAGATCAACAAAATTCCAGGATATTTGGCGTTTGGATCGGAGATTCTGGACGGCGACAGGGCTTATGATTTTGACGCAACCAAGCTGAGCGTTCATACCCTTGACCTCGGACTTGCGGGGATTGAAGTGTATGATCTGTTGCGCGATGAATACGGAATTCAGATTGAATTCGGGGATATTGGCAACATTCTGGCGATCTTGTCCGTGGGGGACCGAGAGCTGGACATTGAGCGTCTTCTGGGGGCGCTTTCGGAAATTCTCCGCCGTTTTCAGCGCGATCCTATGAATATGATTCAGCAGGAATACATTGATCCTGTCGTGGACATGCCTCCGCAGAAAGCCTTTTACGCACCAAAACGAAAGCTTCCGTTGGAAGAAAGCGCGGGCTGCGTCAGCGGGGAATTTGTGATGGCGTATCCGCCCGGCATTCCGATTCTTGCGCCCGGCGAACGGATTACGCAGGAAATCATCCGATATACCCGTTATGCCAAGCAAAAAGGCTGCGTTATGACCGGCCCCAAGGATATAGAACTTAAATTTATAGAAGTTGTGGAGATGAGCTTATGGAGCTGTGGTATACCGAAGAGCATAGTGAAAACGCGCGATTTTCCATCCGGGTAAAACGGCAGCTGTTTTCCGGCAAAAGCCCTTTTCAGCAGATAGATGTGTTTGAAGCGGAGGAATTCGGCCGTTTTCTCACATTGGACGGTTTGATGATGCTGACCCAAAAAGATGAGTTTATCTATCATGATATGATCGCCCATGTGCCGATGGCCACTAATCCGGACATCAAGCGGGTTCTGGTAATCGGTGCAGGGGATGGGGGCACGGTGCGGGAACTGGTGCGGTATCCTGCGATCTCATCCATCGATATGGTGGAAATCGACCGGATGGTGGTGGATGTCAGCCGCAAGTATCTTCCCTTCACAGCCTGTGGGCTTGATGACCCGCGGGTACACTTGTATTTTGAGGATGGCTTAAAGTTCGTGAGGGATAAATCCAGTCAATATGATTTGATTGTGGTGGACAGCACCGACCCGTTCGGTCCTGGAGAGGGTCTGTTTACCAAGGAGTTTTACGGGAATTGTTACAAGGCGCTGACCGATTCCGGTATTTTGGTCAATCAGCATGAATGCCCGTATTATGACGGATATGCGCATGCAATGAAACGCGCCCATGCCCGCATCCGGGAGATGTTCCCTGTTGCAAAGGTTTATCAGGCGCATATTCCCACCTATCCGTCCGGGCATTGGCTTTTTGGGTTTGCTTCAAAAAAGCTGGATCCTCTGCGCGATTTGCAGGAAGAACAATGGAACGCATTGGGGCTTGAAACCAAATATTATAATACCGATCTGCACCGGGGCTGCTTTGCTGTTCCGACCTATGTGCGGCGCCAGCTGGAGGAAGATGCGCATGCATAAGATGGAATCTTGCTTTCTGGCCTGCAGCGCAGAATATGAAGCGGCGGATCTTGTGCTGTTTGGCGCGCCTTTTGACGGGACGGTCAGCTACCGTCCCGGAGCTAGGTTCGGCCCCTCCGCCATCCGGTCGGAATCGTGTGGGATCGAAACCTATTCCTCCCGGCTGCAAAAGGATTTGGAAGGATGTGCCGCGTTTGATGCCGGGGATCTGGAGCTTCCTTTCGGAAACAGTCGGGAGGCGCTGGATCGTATCCGGGGGATGGCGGCGCGCATTGTAAAGGACGGGAAACTTCCGCTGATGCTGGGTGGAGAGCATCTGGTTACGCTTGGCGCCGTGGAAGCGCTGTATAGCCGGTATCCTGATCTTCACATTCTGCATTTCGATGCCCATGCAGACCTGCGGGAAGAATATCTGGGGCAGAGACTGTCTCATGCCTCCGTTATCCGCCGCTGCCACGATTTGGTGGGAGACGGACGAATTGTTCAACTGGGGATCCGTTCTATGACAAAAGAGGAAGACGCTTTTGGCAAGGAACATGTTACCATGCACAAATATGATCTGAACGCGGTTGCGGTGGAACAGGCGGTGAACAGCCTGCGGGGTAAACCGGTTTATGTAACCATTGACCTGGACGTGCTGGATCCGTCGGTTTTTCCCGGAACGGGAACGCCGGAGCCTGGCGGCGTTTCTTTTGTGCAGCTGATGGAAGCGGTTCACCAATTGAAGAACCTTTCTGTTTTGGGATGCGATGCCTGCGAACTGTCGCCTCATTACGATCACAGCGGTATCTCCACCATAGCCGCCTGCAAGATTGTGCGGGAACTGGTTTTGACGCTGCTGCCCTAAAATCCATGCAAAAGGCCGCCCGGGAAGTGGGGCGGCCTTTCTGATCGGAGGCGGCGGGGAACTGTCTGCAAGCGAGACGTATCCAGCGCAAAAAGAAACCGAAGAAACGAAACGTTTCTCCGGCAGCTTTTCACACGGCTCGTTCGACTTTCCCGGAACGGAGGCATCTTGTGCAGACATATATATGACGGGGCTTACCGTCAACGATCGCCTTTACGCGCTTTACATTCGGCTTCCATGTTCTATTGGAGCGCCTGTGCGAGTGGGAAACCTGAATGCCAAAGGCAATCCCTTTGTCGCAAACTTCGCATTTTGCCATCTGTCAAAACCTCCTCGCTATGTCAAATCCGGCGCTTTACACGCTGAAAAATATAATAACAGATTACAAAGTAAAAATCAAGTGGGTTTTCAGAAAAACCCCCCTCATTTTCAAGCGGGGAACTGTTGCCAAATGGATCAAATACAGATATAATAAAAACATATGACGGATGTCCAAAAAACGATTCAAATAAAATCTGTTTTTTATTGCGTTGAAGAAACGCCATGGAGAAGTAAAATGGAAGGCTTTTATAGCGTAAAACTCAGCCAGCTGGTGGAGGAAATGAAGCTGGAGGTGCTCCGTGCCAGCAGCGATTATGATGAGATTTGCATTTCCACCGAGGATGTGAACCGGTGCGGCTTGCAGCTGACCGGTTTTTATGAACATTTCGATGAACGGAGAATGCAGATTATTGGCCTGGTAGAACAAAGTTATCTGTCCGGTTTAACTTCCGAAGAAAGAAAGAGCTGTTTTGAACAGCTGTTTTCATGGGAAATTCCCGCTTTGGCCATCAGCCGGAATATGGAATGTTTTCCGGAATGTATGGAGCTTGCGGAGCAGTATGACAGAACCATTTTGCGTTCTCCCGTTACAACCACCGCCCTGCTGGGTGAAATGATTACCCGCTTAAGGGACTGGCTGGCACCCCGCATTACCCGGCATGGGGTTCTGGTAGAAGTCTATGGCGAGGGCGTTTTGCTTCTGGGTGAAAGCGGCGTTGGAAAAAGCGAAACCGCTATTGAACTGGTAAAACGAGGACACCGGCTGATTGCGGATGACGCGGTGGAGATCAAGCGCCTGGGGGAGAACCGGCTGGTTGGAACTGCGCCCGCTCTCATCCGGCATTATATCGAGCTGCGGGGCATCGGTGTAATTGACGTGCGCCGTCTGTTCGGCATGAGCGCCATAAAACTTTCTCAGGATATCCATCTGCTGATTAATTTAGAACAGTGGCAGGAAGAAGTGACGTACGACCGTTTGGGCCTGGAGGAATTTTATACCAATATTCTGGGCGTCAAGGTTCCGTCCATTACTGTTCCCGTAAAGCCGGGGAGAAACCTTGCTGTCATTGTGGAAGTCGCGGCGATGAACAACCGGCATAAAAAAATGGGGTATAATGCTGCGGCGGAATTTGCAAAGCAGATCAATGAGCATTTCGATCAATCCTTAAAAGAAGAGCAAAAATCCCCCTGCCCGGAAGAGGATCAATAAGCGAGGAAAGAATGGCGGGATATGGCCCCCGGAATGGAAGGAGTTTTCGATGAATTTATTTTCGGTTCTGGAAGAACGTATTTTAGCCCGGTTTCCGGACGTGGAACTGCGAAAGAACGAACCGATGGAACAGCACACTTCCTTTCGCATCGGCGGCCCTGCTTTGCTGATGGTTTTGCCTAAAACGGAAGAGGAACTGCTGGAGCTTTGCCGCATTGCCCGGGAAACGGACGTGGAACCTCTAGTGATAGGGAACGGGAGCAATCTTCTGGTGGCGGACGAGGGAATTTCCGCCTTTGTCGTTAAGACCTTTGACGGGCTGAAAGAGATTCGGCTGGAGGGAGATCATGAGCTTGTGGTGCAAAGCGGGGCGCTTTTATCTCAAGCAGCGTCCTTTGCTTTGAACCGCGGCCTTTCCGGCATGGAATTTGCCCAGGGGATTCCAGGCACAATAGGCGGAGCGGTTGTGATGAATGCAGGGGCATATGGCGGGGAAATGCGGGATGTTGTAACCGAAACATCATATTTGGATTTAAAAACGGGCGAGATCCGAAAGGCCTGCGGCCAGGCCCAGGAATTTTCCTACCGGAACAGCATTTTTTCCAATGGAGAGAAAATCATTTTTCGCGTTCGGCTGCGTTTGCGCCCTGACGATCCAGAGTCCATCCGCGCGCGCATGGAAAGCTATTCCCGCAGACGAAGGGAAAGCCAGCCTCTGGATAGACCCAGCGCGGGAAGCACGTTTAAACGGCCCCAGGGCCATTTTGCCGCCGCACTGATTGATCAGGCGGGGCTGAAGGGATTTACAGTAGGCGGCGCCCAGGTGTCCCCCAAACACGCAGGCTTTATTGTCAATTTAGGAAATGCAACCTGCGGCGATGTCCTGCGGCTAGTGGAGCAAGTGCGGAAAAGGGTTCTTTACAACTCCGGTGTACGGCTGGACCTGGAAGTGAGAGTACTAGGAGCGGACGGGAAAATGAAATTCTGCTGATTCCGGGAGAGATTTCCATTAAGAAGGCGGCAAGATAGGCCAATGAATCGTTCCGCTAGAATTGTGATAGAAGGAGCTTTGGCATACTATGGAATTTATCATTGTATCCGGCTTGTCCGGAGCGGGTAAAAGTAAAATCGCCTCTTTTTTGGAGGATTTTGGATTTTACTGCGTGGATAATATGCCGGTGGAGCTCATTGATAAATTCGCGGCACTGTGCATGGCGGAGCAGGGAAAATATGCAAAGGTGGCGCTGGTGACCGATGTGCGGGGCGGCCGAAGCTTTGAAGGGCTGTTTAAGGCTTTGAATGCGCTGACTGAAATGAATTTTCCCTATAAAATTTTGTTTGTGGAGGCATCTGTCCCAACGCTGATTAACCGCTACAAGGAAAGCAGGCACAAGCATCCGATGGCGACAGAAGGTATTCCACTGGAAGAAACAGTGCGAAATGAGCAAGCCATCCTGGCGCCGGTGCGGGCCAGGGCGGAGTATATTATTGATACCACCGCTTTATCCACGGCTAAACTCCGGGGAGAACTGCTTCGCCTGTTTGTGGGGGAAGCGCCGGAGAAGGCCATGTCCGTCAACGTGATTTCATTTGGCTTTAAATATGGCGTGCCCATTGAGTCTGATCTTGTTTTCGATGTTCGTTTTTTACCCAATCCCTACTACATGGATGAACTGAGAGAAGAAACCGGGCTTTCCGAGAGTGTGCGGTCCTTTTTGTTTGGTTACCGGCAGACCGGGGAATTCATGCGCAGGCTGACGGAACTAATCAGCTTTTTACTTCCTTTGTATGTGGAGGAAGGAAAATCGGCGCTGGTAATATCTATAGGATGCACCGGGGGGCGGCATCGTTCGGTGGCGATTACGCGCGCTTTGGCGGAATTTATTCGACAGAAGGGGTATGACGCCTCTGAAAATCACCGAGACATGACCCGGTAGGGTAGGGAGAAAATGCTATCCGTCCAATTTTGGGGAATGGCGTGATATGCCATTTCATGAATTTTCGATAGGTTGCAATCAGAAATAAAAACGAGGATTAGAACGATGTCCTTTTCGTCTGCCACAAAGAAGGAACTCTGCCGGATTTCCGCAACAAAAAAATGCTGCGCCCTTGCGGAAGCCTGCGGCGTTCTTTTGTACTGCAATGCGTTTGCCCCCAATCAGGTGCGGATCATCACGGAAAGCAGGGCATTTGCCGCCCGTCTTCCCATTCTGTTTCAGAACGTGTTTGGGGTTGCATTTGATGCACTTCCCGGAACGGAACAGAGGGGCAAGCTTCAGCTTGTGATTACCGATCCGGAGAAAATTGCACGCATGTTTGACCTCTATGGATGCATGGGGGAGCGGAACGTTGCTTTGCATATCAATTTCGGTATTTTGGAAGAGGAATGCTGCAGAGCCGCTTTTTTCCGAGGAGCGTTTTTTGCAGGTGGATCAGTGACCAATCCGGAAAAACGGTATCATTTGGAGCTTGTGACTTCCCACTACAAAGTCAGCAAGGAGATGCTGGTACTTTTAAGGGATGCAGGGTTTTCTCCAAAGGAGACTTCAAGGGGCGCAAATCAGATTATTTATTTCAAGCAGAGTGAAGCAATCGAAGATTTTTTGACGCTGATCGGAGCGCCGGTGGCGGCTACCCAAGTGATGACCACAAAGGTGGAAAAAGATCTGCGCAACCGAGTGAATCGAAGAGTGAACTGTGACGCGGCAAATGTGGACAAAGCAGTGGAAGCCGCACTGGAGCAAATTGAGGCCATCCGGCGCTTGGAAGCGGAAGGCGGGCTTGGGGCGCTTCCGGAAAAACTGCAGACGACCGCAGCGCTGCGCCTGGAATATCCGGAGCTGACGTTGGCCCAGCTTGCCGAGCGGTTTGATCCGCCGGTTTCCAGGTCCTGCCTTTATCACCGTCTGAAAAAAATTACGGAACTTGCGGGCCGGAGAACGGAAACCGGCAGACAAAGCAAATAGGAGGGAAGAATCGCAAATGTCCTTTGTCCATCTTCATGTACACAGCGAATACAGCCTTTTGGACGGCGCGTGCCGTATTCCAGGTTTGGTTCGCAGGGCTAAGGAACTTGGCCAGCCGGCGGTTGCCATCACCGATCATGGCGTGATGTATGGAGTGATTGATTTTTATAAGGCTGCCAAAGCCGCCGGTGTGAAGCCCATTATCGGCTGCGAGGTCTATGTGGCGCCACGCGGAAGGCGGGACAAGGTGCGCGCTTTGGATGGGGAGGCAAGGCATTTGGTGTTGCTTTGTAAAAATGAAATTGGGTATAGAAATCTTTCGTATTTGGTCAGCTGCGGCTTTTTGGAAGGATTTTATTCAAAGCCAAGGATCGACTTGGATTTGCTGCGGGACCATGCGGAGGGGCTGATTGCCCTGTCTGCATGTTTGGCGGGGGAGGTCCCGAGGCTGATCGCGGCAGGACGGTATGAAGAGGCCAAAGAATATGCGCTTCAGATGGGGAATTTGTTCGGCCCGGAAAGTTATTATTTGGAATTGCAAAACCACGGTCTTCCTCAGCAGCAAGTGGTCAATGAAGGTATTCTGCGCCTGCATCGTGAAACGGGCCTTCCCCTGGTTGTCACGAACGACGTCCATTTTCTGACCAGGGAAGATGCCGTAACGCAAGATATCATGCTTTGCATTCAGACCAATAAAACCGTGGATGATGCGGACCGGATGCGCATGGGAAGCGATGCGTTCTATCTCAAATCTCAGGAAGAAATGAGCGCCTTGTTTCCGGAGTATCCGGAAGCTGTGGAAAATACGCTGAAAATAGCGGATGCTTGCAACCTGGACTTCGTGTTCGGGGAACATCGCCTGCCCAAATTTGATCCGCCTGACGGCATGTCCAGCCAAGACTATTTTGAATCGCTTTGCCGGGAGGGCTTTGCTAAGAGATATCCGGAAGGCCGAAAGGAAGAGCGGGAACGGCTGGCGATGGAAATGAAAATGATTGCCCGCATGGGCTTTGTGGATTATTTTCTCATTGTGAGCGATTTTATTGCCTATGCCAAGCACAATAAAATTCCCGTAGGCCCCGGGCGCGGCTCCGCAGCCGGCAGCATCGTTTCTTACTGCCTGGGGATTACCGATGTGGACCCGATGCGGTATGGTTTGTTTTTTGAGCGTTTTTTGAATGCCGAACGGGTGAGTATGCCCGATATTGACATTGACTTTTGCGTCAACCGGCGGGGAGAAGTCATCGACTATGTGATGCGGAAGTACGGCGCTGACCATGTGGCTCAGATCATTACCTTTGGGACGATGGCTGCCCGAGGCGCCATTCGGGATGTGGGGAGGGCATTGAACATCCCTTATGCGAAGGTAGACGCCGTGGCAAAACAGGTACCCATGGCCTTGCATATTACCCTGGACGAGGCACTGCGCCGGGCAAAGCCGCTGCGGGAGATGTATGAGTCAGATGAAGAAATACGGAAGGTAATCGATGCGGCCCGCGCGCTGGAAGGCATGCCCCGGCATGCCTCTACTCATGCGGCGGGAGTGGTGATTACCCGAAAGCCGGTTTACGAATATGTGCCTCTTGCAAAAAACGACGAATCGGTGGTCACCCAGTATACAATGGTGACCCTGGAAGAACTGGGCCTTCTCAAAATGGATTTTCTGGGGCTGCGAAACCTTACGGTTTTAGACGACGCGGTTCGGCTGGTTCAGGAAACCAATCCTGATTTTTCCCTCGAAACGATTGCGCTGGATGACCCCGCCGTCTATCAAATGCTCACTGCCGGAAGGACTTCCGGCGTATTCCAAATGGAAAGTTCCGGGATTACCGCGGTCTGTACCGGGTTAAAGCCTCAGAGCATTGAGGATATTACCGCTATTATCGCTTTGTACCGGCCTGGCCCCATGGACGTGATTCCGCGTTTTATCGCAAATAAGCAGAACCCGGATCATATTCGGTATTTAAGCCCCATGCTGGAGGATATCTTAGATGTAACCTATGGATGTATTGTCTATCAGGAACAGGTCATTGAAATCTTTCGGAAGCTGGCGGGGTACAGCCTGGGTCAAGCCGATATGGTGAGAAGGGCCATATCCAAGAAAAAAGCAAAAGAGATTGAGCGGGAACGCCGTACCTTCATTTTCGGGGATCAAGACAGAAACATTCCCGGCGCCGTTCAAAACGGTGTGGATCAGGCGGACGCAGAAGCCATTTATGACGAGATTTACAGTTTTGCAAATTATGCTTTCAATAAAGCCCATGCGGTTTCCTATGCCATTGTGGCCTACCAGACCGCGTATCTTAAATGCCACTATACGAGGGCTTATATGGCGGCACTGCTTACCTCTGTGCTGGACAGCACCGCCAAGGTAGCGGACTATATCACAGAATGCCGGGAATGGGGCATTCGCCTGATGCCGCCGGATGTAAACCGGTCGGAAGACAGTTTTACCGTTGAGGGGGAAAATATCAGATTTGGGCTGGTGGCCGTGAAAGGCGTTGGAAGGGGGTTTATCCGCTCGATGGTAGAAGAGCGCCGCCTCCGCGGGCCATTTCGCTCTTTTTTTGACTTCTGCCGCCGGCTCTACGATGAAGATTTAAACCGAAGAGTGCTGGAGAGTTTGATTAAATGTGGAGCAATGGACAGACTCGGGGAGACCCGCGCCACTTTGCTGTCCGGTTTTTCAAAAGTGATGGATGGGATCGGAGCCGACCGGAGACGCAACCTGGAAGGACAGCTGGATTTGTTCGGCAATCTCCTGAGCAGGGCGGTGGACGGAGATGGTTTCTCTCAAACAGCTATGCCGGGAGAACCGGAAGGGGAGATGGTTTCGTCCGGCCCTGTTATGCCGCATGTGGAGGAATTTTCCAAGCAGGAACGGATGGCTATGGAAAAGGAGACGACAGGACTTTATCTTTCCGGGCATCCAATGGAGGACTACATAGAAGAAGCCCGGAGGCTGGGCGCGACGAAAATCGGCGGTTTATTGGAGGAATTTTCCCGGGAGGGAGAGGGCAAGTTCGTCGACGGGCAGCGCGTCACATTGGCCGGTGTGATTGCCGCATTTAAAACCAAGACGACCCGAAATGATTCCCTGATGGCATATGTTACGCTGGAAGATGATTCCGGGTCTGTGGAGCTTTTGGTGTTTGCCCGGGTGCTGTCCAGCCGGGGAGACTGCCTAAAAGAGAATACGCCTGTTTGCGTAACGGGACGCATTTCCGCGAGAGATGAAAAAGATCCTCAGATTTTGGTGGATGACATCCGCTCGCTAACATCCGCTGAGAAGCAGCCTGAGGGCAACATGGAGGGACGGAATTCCCAAAATGTCGAACCGTATGGGATGCAAGGAGAAAAGGAAGATTTTGAACCAGGATGGGAAATATCTGTAAAGCAGACTGCCTTGCAAATGAAATTTAAAGGCCTGGAAGAGGACAATAAGGAAAATGAAAGCATAATATGTAAAGGAAATAAACTTTACATTCGACTTCCTTCGGAAAAATCCGCGGTTGCGGGACATATCCGCAGGGTGCTGTATATGTTTCCGGGGCCGGCACCGGTTGTGCTGTATTTTGCTGATACAAAGCAGCGAAAAGGGGGCTATTGCCTACTGCATCGCGCCCTCATGAAAGAACTGCGGGAAGTCTTGGGAACGGAAAATGTGGTTTTAAAATAGAAGCTTCTTTCACAAAAATTCATATTGACAAGGTTTGGGTTTGCGGGTATAATGGAAAACGTTCCTGCCGCCATGGCGCCATGGCCAAGTGGTAAGGCAAGGGTCTGCAAAACCCTGACTCCCCGGTTCAAATCCGGGTGGCGCCTCCAGAAGAAGAATCACTGATTGATGCAGTTGCTGCAGCAGTCAGTGATTCTTTATTTTATAAAACGGTGGTCCGCTTGGAATCCTTTATGAAGGCAGCGTGGCTGGAAAAAAGGAAATCCTTCCAGTGGTGTGGCGCCATCCCCCAAGAAAATGGGCGGTTCCGGCGGCCCAGGATGAAAAAACGGATC
>JAQVYO010000033.1 GCA_028708585.1 Oscillospiraceae bacterium | reverse complement strand
GGCAGGCCGCTGCCGCCCGGGATTTTCCGGCCAGCAGCAGGGGAACCTCCCGGGCGCCCGCCAAGAGAACCCGTTCATCTTCCGGCACAACTCCCAGAAGAGGCAGGCCCACGAAATCCATCGCGTCGTCAATGGTGGCGCCCAGTTTTTTCAGGCACCGCGGCCGCAGCCGGTTCACCACCAGATGCCGCCGGGTAATTCCCAGATCGCCTAAGGCCCAGATGGCCTGCTGTGCATCCCGCAGGCTGGCGGCTTCCATGGTAGTAACCACAATGGCCCGGTCCGCCTGACCCACGGCAAAGCGAAACCCTGCTCCCAGCCCCGCGGGGCCATCAATCAGGCAGTAATCGAACATGGTTCTGGCCCTGTCCAAAAGCTCTCCCATTCCGGCGGAAAAAACCGCGTCCGGCAAAGGGCGCTGGGGCGCGGCCAGGAGAAACAGGCCCTTCATATCCGGGTGCGGGACCAAGGCGCGCTCCAGGCTGCACCGCCCGGCAAGCACATCCGAAAAATCCATGGCCGTCCGGTCCGCAAGGCCCAGAACCAAATCCAGATTCCGAAGACCCACGTCGGTATCAATGCAGAGAACCCTTCGCCCCAGAGCGGCCAGGCAGGAGGAAACCCCTCCGGTCAAAAAGGTTTTCCCGGTTCCTCCCTTTCCGGATGTGACCGCAATGGCCGTTCCCATAGCACGCCTCCTCTATTGGTCTGTTATTATATCATTATTATCCAAGTCTTTCAATCTTTTTTTGTGCAAAATGCAAAATTTCTTTCGACAATTCCGTGTTGGCTGCCGCAAAATCCCGTTTGGTTCCCCTGTTCCTTGCCCTAAAAGCAAAATGCCTTCCGCCGCGATTCTGTTTTCCCGAGCGGTCAAAGAGGCGCCTTTTTCATTTTTACAAACCGCCGGGGATACGCCTCCGGCGTGGGCGAATCCTTTTCCACAAGAATCACTGTTCTGGCAATGCCGCCCGGAAGCGTGTAGACGTACGGCGGCAGCAGGCGGCCCCCCAAAAGAGCGATGGCCCGGCCCGCCGCTTCCAGCTCTTCCTGGGATTCCGTGGATTTCATGGCCAGAAACCGGCCGCCCACCCGCACAAAGGGCAGGCAAAGCTCGGCCAGCACCCGTAAATCCGCCACCGCCCGGGAAACCGCCAGATCAAAAGCGTCCCGAAAACCGGAAAGGCGGCTTTGCTCCTCTGCCCGAGCCTGCAGGCAGAGAACGCCCGAAAGGCCCAAAATCTGGACGCTCCGGCGCAAAAACTCCACCCGTTTCCTCTGCCCGTCCAGCAGCACAAGGGAAAGGGAAGGCTCCAGCAGCTTCAGCGGCAAGCCGGGAAACCCCGCGCCGGTTCCAACGTCCACCACCCGTTTTCCCGCAAAATCCGTGGCGCCCAGCAAGGCGGCCGAATCCAAAAAATGAAAAACGGCCATCTGTTCCGGCTCCGTGATCGCGGTTAAGTTCATCCACCGGTTCTGTTCCGCGAGATACCGGGCAAATTGTTCTATCTGCCCCATTTGCCCGGCTTCGGCGGAACGGCCCATCCGGGAAAGCCCGGAGGAAACCTGCGGTATGAAGCGGGACCAATCACTCATGCTTGGGCTGTTCCTTTAAAATATCCCGGATTTCCGCCAGAAGCAGTTCCTCTTTGGAAGGTTCCGGATCGGGCGCCGTTTCCGGTTCTTCCGGCTTCTTAAACCGGTCCCGCAGGGCGTTCATAAACCGGATAATCAAAAACACCACAAAGGCCAGAATCAGAAAATCAATAACTGTTTGCACAAAACTGCCGATTTTCAGAAGGACCGCTTCCTTCCCCGGCAGGATGGGACCCATTTGAACAGTCCAGCCGGATAAATCCATGCCGCCCAGGAATAGGCCGGCCACCGGCATAATCAGATCTCCCGCCAGCGATTTCGTGATGGAGCCGAAGGCGCCGCCGATGATGACGCCAACCGCCAGGTCAATCATATTGCCCTGCAGGGCAAAGGCGCGAAATTCCGCCAAAAACCCTTTCCGCTTCTTTTTCTCCTTCATACAAAACGCTCCTTTTCCCATCGTTCTCCGCCGCCTTTTGCGGGGTGGAAAAATCCGTGTGTTGTTTTATTTTTAAGCCCGGATGCGGTCCAGCCCATGGAGATAGGGCCTTAGCGCCTCCGGAACGGTAATTGAACCGTCTTCGTTTTGGTAATTTTCCAGAATGGCCGCCACCGTGCGGCCAACCGCCACCCCGGAACCGTTCAGCGTATGAACAAAGGCGGGCTTTCCGGTCTTTTCATCCCGGAACCGGATGTTTGCCCTGCGGGCCTGGAAATCCACAAAATTGGAGCAGGAGGAAATTTCCACATACCGGCCGTAAGACGGCATCCAGACCTCGATGTCGTAGGTCTTTGCGCTGGAAAAGCCCAGATCCCCAGTGCAGAGCAGCACCACCCGGTAGGGAAGGCCCAGTCCCTGGAGCACCCGCTCCGCATCCCGGGTCAGCGACTCCAGCTCGTCAAACGAATGGTCCGGGTGAGAAAACTTCACAAGCTCCACTTTATTGAACTGATGCTGGCGGATCAGCCCCCTGGTATCCCTTCCCGCCGAGCCGGCTTCCGCCCGGAAACAGGCGGAATACGCGCAATATTTGATGGGCAGCTGCTCCGCGCTTAAAATATCGTCCCGGTGGAAATTGGTCACCGGAACCTCCGCGGTGGGAATCAGAAAATATTCGTCCGCCGGGGTCTTCCCTATAACCTTATAGGCGTCCTCCTCAAATTTGGGAAGCTGGCCGGTTCCCGTCATGGAAGCGCGGCTCACCATAAAAGGCGGCAGCAGCTCGGTATAGCCGTCTTCCCGGGTGTGCTTGTCCAGAAAATAGCTAATGACCGCCCGCTCCAGCGCCGCGCCCAGCCCTTTATAAAAATGGAACCGGGCGCCGGAAACTTTAGCGGCGGAAACCGGGTCCAAAATCCCCAGTGCTTCGCCCAGTTCCCAATGAGGCCGGGCGGAAAAGGCAAATTCCCTGGGCGTTTCCCAGCGGCGCTGCTCCACGTTTTCGCCGCTGTCCGTCCCCTGTGGAACGCAGGGATCGGGGAAATTGGGGGTGGAAAGCAGCAGCCGGTTCAGCTCCTCCTCCGTCTGCCGCAGCCGGGCGTCCATCTCCTTGCCGGTTTCCGACAGCTGTTTCATTTCCGCAAAAAGGGCGGCGGTGTCCTCCCCCGCCTTTTTCATGGCGGGCACCCGTTTGCTGACCGTGTTCTGCCGGGCCTTGATCTGGCCCGACTGAAACGCCAAATCCCTCCGCACAGCATCCAGCGCAATCATTTTGTCAATGTCCTCTACATAGGAAGCGTTTCTGCCGCCAATGCGCGCCTTTGCCGCATCCGGATGTTCCCGGATCCATTTGATATCCAGCATTTTTACACCTCATTCACTATTTCGCCTGCCGGAACCGCCGCCCGCCCCACTTTTAGCGCGAAAGGGTTCCGGATGAGAAAAGGGCGGATAAAAAAACGATTTGAAGTTTCCGCCCATTTATGCAGTTTCCGCGCCCCTCCGGACGATTATTCCAGCGCTTTTTGAATCTTGGCATACTCCTGCGCCGGAGAAAGGCGCGCAAACGCATGGATGTTTTCCGATGGAAGGAACCGGGACAGGTCTCCTTCCTCCATCTGGGCCACGGTTTCTCCGCAGGCGTCATATTGGCTGAGCAAATACAGCCGCTCGATCTGCCAGAACAGGTCCATGGCTTCCTGTTGCTTCTTCAGGCTCTGATTGCTCTCCTGCTGCGCTTTGACCTCCGCGTTCAGTTGGTTCACCTGTCGGTACAGATCCGTATTTTTGCTTTGCAGATCCTCCACCGCGCTCACCGAGCTTTGAAGCCCCTGGATCACCTGAGCCGTATTCCGCTGCTGCATAAAATAGGACAAAAGCAGCAGTCCAAAGGCCACCGCAAACAAAACGGCAATATAGGTCACAATGGAAGCGCCGCCCCGTTTTGGTTTCTCCCGGTCCGCCTCCGATTGCAGCTCATGTTCTGTTTTTTCTTTCTTTTCATCCTGTTTCAACCGGAAAATCCTCCTTTAATCCGATCCTTCCAGACGATGCAGCGCATGAATCAGCGCCTCCAGATCGTCCTCCCCATAATATTCCAGTTCCATCCGGCCCTTTTTCCCGCCGGGATGGATGCGCACCCGGCGGGAAAAGCGGGTAGTCAGATCCTGTTCCAGCTCCCGGTAATAGTTCACCGGTTCTTCTTCCGCCGGCTTCTCTCCCCGGTCCTGGTTTTTTTGCAGTCGTTTGACCAATGCTTCTGTCTGGCGCACGGAAAGCCCGCCTTCCGCCACCCGCTGGGCGGTCTGGCACTGCAGAGCTTCCTCCTTCAGGCCCAAAATGGCCCGGGCGTGCCCGCCGGAAAGCCGCCCTTCTTCCACCATCTGCAAAACAGGAGGCGCAAGGGCCAAAAGCCGCAGAGCATTTGCCACCGCCGGGCGGGATTTCCCCACCCGCTGGGAAATTTCCTCCTGGGTCAGCCCGTGCTCCTCCGTCAGCAGCCGGTATCCTCCGGCCTCTTCCACCGGGTTTAAATCCTCCCGCTGAAGGTTTTCGATGAGCGCAAGCTCCATTCCCTTCCGGTCGTCCGCTTCCACCACCAAGGCGGGCACCTGGCTGAGGCCCGCCATCCGGGCGGCCCGCCAGCGGCGCTCCCCCGCGATGATCTGATAATATCCCGAAGCAAGCCGCCTCACGGTAATGGGCTGCAAAATGCCATGCTGCCGGATGGAAGAAGCCAAATCCGCCAACGCCTCCTGGTTAAACTGCTTGCGGGGCTGATTCGGCCCCACTTCCACTTTGGAAATGGGCAGCAGCACGCTGCCGCCCTCCTGGGGCTGCAGGGCGGCATCGCCCAGCAACGCGCCCAAGCCTTTCCCCAATCCACGTTCCGCCATTGCCTGCACGCCTTTCTCTTTTCAGCATATCGTCTCCGCCAGATTTATTTTGGGACCCCGCGCTTTGACTTTTCCCCCTGGTTTTTCCCCAGGATCTCCTCCGCCAAAGCTTCATACGCCTCCGCCCCCCTGGAATAAGGGTCATACTCCACAATCGGGATTCCATGGCTCGGCGCTTCGGACAGCCGCACGTTTCTCGGAACAAACGTTGCATATACCTTCCCGGGAAAATACCGTTTGACCTCTTCCGCCACCTGGATGGACAAATTGGTGCGGCCGTCAAACATGGTCAGCAGAACCCCTTCCAGCGCAAGAGCTGGATTCAGCGATTTTTTCACAATCCGAACGGTGCCCATCAAATCGGAAAGGCCCTCCAGCGCGTAATATTCGCACTGCACGGGCACCAAAATGGTGTCCGCCGCGCAAAGGGCGTTGAGAGTCAGAAGCTCCAGGGAAGGCGGGCAATCGATCAAAATATAATCGTAGGCATCCGCGATGGAACCCAATGCCTGCTTCAGCAAAAATTCCCGATTTTCCATGGCAATGATCTCAATCCCCGCTCCGGCCAGGGCCTTATGGGCGGGCAAGAGGTCTCCCCATTTGGTGACCCGCACCGCATCCCGGCACTCCACCGCACCCAAAATTACATGGTAAATGGTCTGTTCCACGGCGGATTTGTCCACTCCCATTCCGGATGTGGAGTTGGCCTGCGGATCAAAATCGCAAAGCAGCACCCGCTTGCCGGCCTTTTTCAGCGCCGCCGTCAAACTGACGCAGGTGGTCGTCTTCCCCACTCCGCCCTTTTGATTGACCACAGCAATTGATTTTGCCACGGTAAAAACACCCGCTTTCCCGGTTTTTCTTCCCGGCAATGCCGAGCGCTTCTATTATAGCACACTCCCTTCCAATTTCAATATATATTCCACGGCGGAACGGGGATGTTTTTGTTCTAAAAGAAGCCGCAAAAAAGGGGGCCTGACTCGGAAAATAAAAAAGAGCGCCTCTTTTGTGCCGCCTTTTCCAGACCTCTGCTTTTTCTCTGTTTCATGTGAAACAAATGCAGTAAAATCCGCTCCCTAAAATAAAAAAGCAAAATGTTTCACGTGAAACGGGTCTTCCCCTCCGCCGGGCGTTCTGCCGGTGCGAGGGGAAGACCCGTTTCATCATAAAAAGCCAAACCGCTGACTGGACGTCTGTTTTTGTGCCTGCGCGCGTTTCCGGCTTCCAGCCGGTTTTTTATGCGCTTTCGCAGCTGCTTTGCCGCTGCTTGGGGATGCGGATGGTCAAAATAATATCCTCTTCCGTTTCCTTTTTGCCATATTCCGCGTCTACCCCCGCGTTTTTCATCATCCGCAGGCCCCGGTATACGGTGTTTAAGAAAAACCGCACATCTTTGATAACAAAGGTGGTGGTCCGCTTGCGCATGGAAATTGGCCCTGGGCGGGTGGACGCGGCAGCCGGGGACGCCAAAGGTTCCAAAGGCGCCGGAGGCGACAAGACCGCATCGATATAGGCTTCCGTCTGGGCCACGTTCAGCTCCTTGCGGGTGATCTCGTCCAAAGCGGAGAGCTGCTGCTTTTCATTTTCCAGCCGCAGCAAAGCCCGGGCGTGCCGCTCGGTAAGCTGGTGCTCCTGGAGCTTTTGCAGCACTTCCGGCGAAAGCCGCAGCAGGCGGAGTTTATTGGCCACCGCCGATTGGGATTTGCCGATCTTCTGGGCGGCCTGCTCCTGGGAGAGGCCGTACAGCCGGATCAGCCGGGCCAAGGCCTGGGCTTCTTCCAAAAAATTAAGGTCCCGGCGCTGGAGATTTTCCACCAGCGCCAGCAGAGAGGAAGCTTCTTCATCCACCCCCGCCAGCAGACACGGCACTTCCCGAAGGCCCGCCAACCGGGCGGCCCGCAGCCGCCGTTCGCCGGAAATCAGCTCAAATCCGCCTCCCGCGGCCCGCCGGACGGTGAGCGGCTGTAAAATTCCATGTTCCCGAATGCTGTTTGCCAGCTCGTCCAAGCCTTGGGCGGAAAATGTTTTACGAGGCTGCGCCGGGTTGGGGGCGATTTCCCTGACCGAAAGATACATCACCCGGTTGCCTTCAAAAAGTCCCTGTTTTTTTATGAGCGGCATCATTCCATTCCCCTCCTGTGTGACATCGTTATCTAAAGTTTACCATTTTTAGGTAAAAATGAAAGGGAATTCCGTCGATCTTCAAATTTTTTTTATGAACTTTTCCTAAAAAAAAGCGGAGAAACACAAGGGGCATCCCGCGGCAGGCCGCTGGATTTTCCTGGGATTTCCGATCCAAAAGTTTTTAAAACAAATGAAAAGCGGCTATTCCCAAGGAAATAGCCGCTTTTCATGAGAGGAAAACTCACCAAAGCCAAAGGCCTTTTGAGCGGAAAAAGAGACAAGGCATCCGCCTGATGTTACTCCTCTTCCCGCGTGAGATAGCTGTCCAGGTCGGGAGGCAGCGTCACGGTCACATCGTCATTAAAGGCCACAAAGGTCACCGTTTGCCGTCCGGTTACTTTGACGGTGACAGCGCCGCCGCCGGTCTTGAGGCCCATGCTCATGTCATAGTTCACATTGCAGCTGACGGGCGTTCCGTCTTCCTTGATCAAATAGGTAAGGGACATCTGGCTGATGGCCAGGTTTTGATAGTCTCCCATGCTGCCGGCCAGGCTTTCGAGATACGAATTCATGGCGCCGGGGGCCAGGGTCATGGAATATAACGTCCCTTCCGAGGTATCCTTCCTGGACATGGAAGAGATGGTATACAGCGGGTTGTTCTCCATGCCCAGGGCTTCCGCCTTGTCGCCGTATTGATTCAGATCCGTTTGATATTTGTATTTCCCGGCGGAGGAAGAGAGATAGGTCCAGCCGTCTTTATAATACATATCGTAGCTGTCGCCAGCGCCAAGGTCCTGGATGCTGGACGCCAGGATTAAATCCAGCGGCTGGGTGCTTTGAAAAGACATGGAGCTGGTTTCCCGAACCCTGTTGGCGGTGGTGACGCCCATGGCGGTTATGTTCGTGGCGGCGTCGCTGGTGAGCTTCACCGCATGAATGTCCTTCATTTTGGTTTCCTGTGCCAGATAAGAGCGGTATGCCGCAAAGGTGGCGAGGGTATCCTTCGCCTTATCCGCGGGCACCGCGCCGTCGGACACCAGGCGGCTCAGAAGATCGGCGCTGCCGCCGCCCTTGGGAAAAGCGCTCAGCATATTGTAGGAAATGGCCGCAAGATTATCCCGCAAAAAAGGCGCCCGGGTCACATATCCGTCCACAATGCCAAGAGATTTTGCCACATCCACCGCTTTGTCATAGGTAAAATCGGTTCCTTCCGCATATCCCAGCGCCCGCAGCATAAACGTGCAGTACATAGAAGCGTCGCAGTCGGCGCTGGAAGAAAAGGTGGTGGCGGAGGCGCCTTTGGTCAGCCCTTTCTGATACAGATAGGATACATAGGGCTTTGCCCAGCCCGGCACATCGGTAAAGGGGCAGGCATAGCCGGAGGACAGCGCCTCTTTTTCACCGCCCAACAAACGGACGAACAGGGTCGCGGCCTGGGCCCGGTCCGCTTTCTGGTCCAGGGCATAGCCGGAACCGGTGCCCTGAAACAGCCCCAGGCTGTGCAGCGTATCCGCACAGCTTCCATAGTCCGCGGCAAAAGCCGTCGCGGACAGCAGGGCCAAAAGCGCCCCCAAGACAAGAGCGAATCTCCATTTTTTCATACAGCAGCACACTCCTCTTTCAAATTTTTTCTCCGTTCCCTTCTTGCGCTTGCGGCGTTTTTCCGGGGAACAGCGCCGCCCCCCAGAGCGCGGGGCTGTTTTTGGGGCAAGCCCGCCGCCACGGACGGCGGGCTTGCAAAAATTACAGCGTACCCTTCCCCCGCAGAAGACGAATATCCTCCCCGAAAAAGGGCAGCGTCCGATATTCCCCTTCCAGGCGGGAGGCGGTCTGGGGAAAATACCGTCTCCGCACATCCTCCATGGACAGGTTTGAATTGATGACCGTCTGCCTGCCCGCCGCCAGACGGGCATTCACCAGGGTATACAAGGCCGACTGCACAAAGGGAGTGGTCAGCTCGGAGCCAAGATCGTCCAAAATCAAAAGGTCGCAGCGCAGGTATCGGCGGGTGTCGTCCTTCGCATCTCTTGTATCCTCTGAATCTTTGGCAAATTTCTGGGCTTCAAACCGGGAAAACACGCTCACCGCCGTGTCATAAACCACCGAAAACCCCCGCTCCGACACTTCCCTTGCAATGCAAGCGGACAAGAAGGTCTTCCCAAGGCCGGTTCCCCCGCTTAAAAACAGATTATTGAAGAAATATCTGCCGAATTTCCTTGCGTATCCCAGGCAAATTTCATACACCAGCTCCATATTCTCCCGAGGGGAAATGCCCTTTCCCGGCCAGACTTTCGTGTCGTAATAATCCAGACGGAAGGCATCGAAAGATTGTTCCCCTAGGTTTAAAAGGCTGGACAGCTCTTTGATCTGTTCCTGGGCATACAGCTTTTTGAGGCAGTCGCAGACCGCGGCGCCCCGGAATCCGGTGTCGCCGCATGCCTTGCAGGCGGGGGCGCCGTCCAGAGCGTAAACAGAATATCCATTTTGAGAAAGCAGAAGGGCGCGCTCCTCCTGAAGGCTCAAATTCCGGTCTCGGAGCGCTTCCATGGCGGGAACCGGGTCCTCCCCTTCCCGCAGAGCGGCGGCAATCACTTCCGGAATGGTCCGGCGCAGCGTCCGGTCGATTTCCTGGATTCTGGGAATCTTCCGATAAATCTCCCCTTGCAGTTTCTCCCGGGCCTCCTCCCGCCGGGCCTTTTGAGCCTCCAGCCGGGCGATCGCCCGGCGCAGCAGCTTTCCATCATAGGCCATGCCGGTTTTCCCCCTTTCCTTTTCGTCACTCTTCCCGCTCCTGCCTGGAAACCAGCTCCTTCATCCAGGCAATGGCCTCTAAATCCCTGGAACCGCCGGAAGAAGGCGCCGCCGGGCCGGAGGACCGGCTCTTTTTTGGCCCCGGCCCGTCTCCCGCTTCAATTTCCCTTACGGTGTGCAGGTTCTTTTCGTGCCAGCGCTTTAAAATGGAATTCAGATAGGGCCACTTCAAATCTCCCGTCTGCAAAACTGTTTTGTCATAGGCCAGGGCCACCGCCTCCACGGGAAATCCCATTGCCATCCATCCCTCGATGTACTTGCGCTCGGAGGGCGCCGCGGGCCGGTCGAAAATTTGCAGCGCCCGCAGGATTTCGGCGCTTTGCTCCTTTTGCCGCTCCAGCTTTTTGAGGTGCTCCATGGCCCGCTCCAAGGTGTCCGCTCCCTGGCGCTTCCAGCGGTAGGCCTCTTTTTCCACCCTTCGCATGCGCAAAGGGCGGCCCCCGCCGGGGGCCCGGGCGGCCTCCTTGGCGCAGTAGGTCACCAAAAGAGAAATCACTTCCGCGGGCAGATCCAAATAATCGTAAATCCCCAGGAGGATTTTCAGATCCGCGCTGGAGAGCACTTTTCCCAGCCGCCGCTGGGTTTCCGCCACAAGGCTTGGAAAAGGAGAGCCGCTTTCCATCTCCTGCGCGACATCTTCCGCGCTGTATTCCGGGGGGCCTTCCGGCTCCAGGACCGGCTTCCCCTCTTCCCCGGCGGGAATCGCCAAATCCGGCGCAGGGAAGAACCCTCCCGGCGCCGCCGGAGCGTCCGCTTTAAGGCGGCCCTCTGGCAAAACCAGCAGCTTCATCCGGCAAAGGCGCTCCACGGCCCGGAAAACGGACGCCGCCGTCCGCTTTAAGGCGGCCGCCGCCGCCGGGACGGAAACCTCCCCTCCCTTTCGGAGCGCATATAGGTACACAAGCGCGCAGTCGCCGTCTCCCTCTTCTATCAGCCGGTCCAGGGCGGCGCCTTCCACCATCACCGGCGGCGGGGCCGGCAAAGTAAATGCCCTTTGATCCATTGGAGTCCTTCTTTCTAGGAAAAACCTTCCATCCGCAATGGTTTTTCTTTGTGATACAATGGAGCCTTGCCGGGCTTGAAACCGCGCGTCTTTCCCCGCCCGTCAAACGGCGTGGGGCGCGGGTCCTCCGCCCTCCGGCGGGAAAGGCCCGGCCTTGCCGGCTCTTTTTTCTATTTTACATGAAAAACCCCCCCTCGTAAACCCTTCGGAAGCCCGTCGGATTTGTCTTTTTTTCATCGAAAGAACCTTTGATTCCTTCTTTATATGTGCTATAATAATGGACATCCGTTTCTTTTTGCGGAAATTGGTTCCTCCGCCCGGAAAGAAGGGCGCAGAGCCGCCGTTTCCGCTGCCAAAACCATTGTGTTCCATGAGTAGGAAAAGGGGGCCTAATAAAATGGAAAATCATATAGAAAACCGCGTAGTGGTTACCATCGGCGGGCGGGATTATACCATACTCGCCGAAGAAGGGGAACAATATATCCACAAAGTCGCGAAACATGTGGACGAAAAAGTGCAGCAAATGATAAACGAAGCCCATCTGTCGCTGACCGACGCCGCCGTTCTCACCGCCATGAACTTAGCGGATGATTATTTTAAGACGGAGTCCATTTCGGAAAATCTCCGGGGGCAGCTGAAAGAGTATCTGGAGGAAGCGTCCCGAACCAAAATGGAGCTTTCCGAGACCAAGCGGGCGCTGTCCAAGCTGCAGGGCAAATAAGCCGCCCGGCTTTAAGGAGAACCGGCTCATGATGGAACTGCTTGCGCCCGGCGGCTCTCCGGCGGCGGTCACCGCCGCCGTTTCAAACGGAGCCGACGCGGTTTATTTGGGATTTGGGCCATTCAACGCCCGCCGGAACGCCAGAAACTTCTCAAAGGAGGAATTTCTGGCCGCGATTTCCTATTGCCGCCTCATGGGAGTCAAAACTTATCTGACCCTCAATACCCTGTTAAATGACCGGGAGCTGTCCGAAGCCGCCGCGCTTTTGGACCAGGCGAACCGCCTGGGGGCGGACGCGGTCCTGGTGCAGGACTTCGGGGCGCTGCGCATGCTCCGGAAGGTGGCGCCGGAACTGCCCGTCCACGCATCCACTCAAATGAGCGTCCACAATCTGGAGGGGGCCAGGGCAGCCGCAAGTCTGGGCATTTCCCGGGTGGTGCTTTCGAGGGAGCTGCCAAGCGATCAAATCGCTTACATCTGCAAGCATTCTCCGGTGGAAATCGAAGTCTTTGTGCACGGCGCTCTCTGCATGTGCTATTCGGGGCAGTGCTATCTGTCCTCGGTCATCGGCGGGCGCAGCGGGAACCGGGGCCTTTGCGCCCAGCCCTGCCGGATGGCCTACGGCTGGGGCGGCCCGCCGGACGGGCACCCTCTGAGCCTCAAGGACCTGTCCCTGGTCCGGCACCTGCGGGAGCTGGAACAAATGGGGGTCAAATGCGTCAAAATCGAAGGCAGGATGAAGCGGCCGGACTATGTGGCCGTGGTCACCTCCGTTTATGCGTCCGCCCTGCGCACAGGGCGGGATCCTTCCGTCCAAGAGCAAAAGCGGCTCCGAGACGCTTTTTCCCGGGGCGGGTTTACCGACGGGTATTTTACCCGGCGCAAAGGCCCCTCTATGCTGGGCGTGCGAAAGGAAGCGGACAAAGCCGCTTCTCGAACGGCCGGCAGGCAGCCGCCTCCGGCAAACCCGGAACAGCGGCGGGTTCCCATTTCCTTTTACTGCATGCTGAAAGCGGGGGAACCGCTCCGGCTGGCGGCGGAGGACCCAGACGGAAGGGTGGTCAAGGCGGAAGGCCCGGTTCCGGAACCCGCGCTGCAAAAAGAGCTGTCCAAAGAACGGATCGAAGCCAGTCTTCAGAAAACCGGCGGCACCCCGTTTGTCTGCCAAAAAGCAAGGGTCTATGCGGAAAAGGGCCTTTCTCTGCCGCTTTCCGCCGTCAACGCCCTGCGCCGTTCGGTTTTGGACGGCCTTTCCAGCAAACGGCAGGCGCCGCCCCGGCGCCAGAGGGGCGTTTTTGTTCCGGGGGTTCCAATGGAAAACCGCAAAGGACCGCCCCGCCTTCTCTTTTCCCTTTCCCGGATGGAGCAGCTGACCCGGGAACTGCTTTTCCTCTCCCCCGCCCAGATCTATCTTCCGGTGAGCGAGGCCGCAAAGAACCTTCCAAAGCTGGAAGCGTTTCTGGCGGCCGGCGCGCCCCTTTCCGTTTCCATGCCCCGGGTGGTTTGGGATGATCAGTGGCCGGCGCTTCTTTCGGACCTGGACCGGGTTCGGAGCGCGGGGGTTTCTTCGGCTCTGACGGGGAATTTGGGCCAGATCAGGCCGCTTGCGGACCGGGGATTTACCCTGCGGGGCGACTTTGGCCTGAATATTTACAATTCCGAAGCGCTGAAGGAGCT
>JAQVYO010000172.1 GCA_028708585.1 Oscillospiraceae bacterium | reverse complement strand
AAACGTTGACGGCAAGCACAAATAAAAAACTTTCCGGAATACCTTTAATCAGCAATTCGATAAGACTGTCGATAAAACTTGTCATAGAATCAACCTTAATACTTAATTTGTGTCGCAAATTGGCGATACCGCAGATTGACGGCTTTTACCGCATAATAAAGAATAAGAAAGGAGAAAAAGTGGATCAGCAAGTCGCCGGGGCTCAAAATACTGTAACCCAAATCAATATAATCGGTTAGAAACTTAAACTTTGTAGCGGCGTTGCCTAGAACATGTAAGCTATCCAGTTTTGTAACCATGTCTGGTTTTACATAGCCAGTCAGATAGGATAGGGAAGGGAAAATCGGCATTTTCCCGCCGTTTTGCATAATGACAAACTGATTCATGAGGGTCCCCAGAACAATCGTGCCGCAGCCCCAAAAAGCGGGTTTATAGAGACCAAAACTGAAGATGGGAAATATAAAAGAAAGAATAACAGCAACTTGAATCACAGACACATACGAAACAAATTGGTAGCATTGCAAAAAAATACTCGCCTGTAAAAAGAGTAAGACGCCCTGCGTCAACAGAACCGGGTAAAAAGACCAATGATAAAATATGTACCTTAATTTATAATGTTTGATCTTTAATACGATACATGCGATTAAAATTGTTTCAATCATAGTTCCCCCAAAAAACAAGCCGCCTTTATCTGCGCGAGGCAAAAGACATCAAGCGTGATTTTTAGACCTTTCATACTTTTATACATCGTGGGAAAAGCAACGATATACTTTTTATTATAATCATAATTCCGCTCAAAAGTCCATAAAAAAATGGGTATTTTTACATCCATCGCCAAAAAAATAGAAGTGGAAAAGCCCAGAGAAGCTTTCCCTGGAAAACAACATAACGAACTTGCACCTTGGAAAATCGGGAAAAAAGCACCCCATTTGCTCTTCAGTATATCATACTGTCCAGCAAATGGGGTACAGGTGAGGCATTTTGGGGACATACGGTTCGGTGTGTTTTTTTACAGGCTGTCGCCAAAATCGGCGCGGAATTTGTTTACCAGCCTTGTTTGCCAATCTGAGACCGGCTTCAGCCGGCCAAAGAAGAAACGCAGGACTTTTGGTTCTTCTGCAAATGTCAGCCCTTCCACCAGCTTACGGTTTTCATAGAGCCAGCCGATGCGGTCAACCGCATATTTTACTTGGGAGAGAGTGAAGACGCGCCGCGGCATAGCCAACCGCAGCAGCTCCATGTTAGACAGCGTCTCGGTTCCGTTCTCATCTCTCTGCTCTGACATTGTTCCGCGTTCCATCCCGCGAACGCCGCTGACAATGTACAACGCGGCGGCCAAAGCGCCTGCTGGATATTGGCCTTGAGGGATATGATCCACAAATGCCATGGCGTCAACATGACAGCCCAGTCCGCCTCCAGGCGTAACCACAGGCACGCCCTTTTTGCGGAGCTCTTCCACCATGTATTCAATAAACTGCGGTCCTTGGTTAATCATGTTTTCATCCATGGTTTCATCCATGCCGACCGTCATGGCTTCCATTTCGCGGACGGACATACCGCCATAGGTCAAAAAGCCTTCATAGAGGGGAATATATTCCCGAAGCTTTATGTAGACATCTTCCCGATTGGTGCAGATTCCGCCGCCCCGGGCGCATCCCAATTTGCGGGCGGAAAAATATATGATATCCGCCATAGCAGCGATGGCCTTGGTGATTTCCGGGATGCTCATACCCTGGCATGCGGATTCTCTTGTCTTAATGAAATATAAATTATCGGCCAAAAGGCTTGCATCCAGCACGAGCATAATGCTGTGCTTTTTGCAAATTTCGCTGACCTGCCGCATGTTGTTAAGAGAGAAAGGCTGGCCGCCAATTAAATTAGTTCCGGCCTCCATTCGGACAAAGGAGATCTTCTCCGGTCCACATTCAGCGATGAATTTTTCCAGTTTTTTAAGATCCATATTTCCTTTGAAAGGATGGCTGCTGGTAATATGCAGGGCTTCATCCATATACAGTTCCACGACCGAACCGCCGTTTAACGTGATATGGCTTTTGGTGGTGGTAAAATGATAGTTCATGGGAACAAAGGATCCATTTGTGACAAAAGCCTGGGACAGGATGTTTTCGCAAGCTCTGCCTTGGTGAGCGGGCAAAAAGTAGGTTGTCCCGAAAATCTGGGTCAGTTTGCTTTGCAGCTTCATAAACGTCTCGGAGCCAGCATAACTGTCGTCTGCTTCCATCATGGCAGCCAGCTGCTTGTCGCTCATGGCGTTTACGCCGCTGTCCGTCAGCATATCCATAAACACGTCCCGGTTTTTGAGAAGGAACGTATTGTTTCCGGCTTCCTGCATTGCCTTTAAACGCTGTTCAATTGGGATAAGATTCAATTTTTGAACAATCCGGACTTTGTGCATTTCAAGGGGAAATTTTTCCCCATAATAAAATTTAATATGAGACATACTTACTCCACGCTCCCTTTGCTTTTCGTTCTTTCTTTTTTTGTATAGCCGCATATATCTGCCTACCGAAACCGAACGATATGGGAATCGAAGTGCCTGCGCCATTTCTGGGGACTTGCCGGGGAAAAGGCCGCTTACGGCAGGCAAACTGCCGGCTGCATTCTGTAGCTGGAATCTTACCTTTCGCGCTGCCAAAATGTAAGATGGGCAATAAAAAACATGTCCGCCTAGGGCGATACGAAAAAAACCAAATTTCGCACCGGAATCTCGCGACAAGTTTTGTAACGGATGCATAGGCTTTCCGCATCCTGATTTGCATTATATATCTATTTATGTATTTTTGTAAAGGAATTTATCAATTTAAAGCGAAAAAAATTTTATAATTTAAATGGAAAATACTGAAAAGCAGAATCCCTTTTAAGTGTTAAAGTATGAAAATCAAATAAAATGCCACACATCACCGGGTGCTTACTATAAAAATGTATCAAAAAGGAGATATAAACATCAGCGGGGAACGGGGGACTTTTTATTTGTGTGTTTGCAAAATTATTGATACCAAAAAAATTCATTGCATGGTATAATCTGTTGCTGTAAAAGGAGGGTTTAGTTCATGAATACTCAGATCTTTTATGATGATTTGAAGATTGCCTTTCGGCAGATTGCAGAGGAAAATCATTTACTGGACGAAGTTTTTGCCCTGAAGAGCGCTGCGTTGACCACAGAAGAGGCCATCGGAATGCCGGGCAGGAAGGATTTTCCCTTGATGA
>JAQVYO010000171.1 GCA_028708585.1 Oscillospiraceae bacterium | reverse complement strand
ATTTTCTCGTCCCCCTGCGATACGTTAAAATGCATGGCCCAGAAATGGAAGGGAACATGTCCTTCGATTCAGTTTACACATCCTCAGAATCGTCATCTTGAGTCTGCCAATGTTTTTCTGACCCATGAATATGAGATCGTCCGCAAAAAACTGGAGGAGATCATCGGCGAGAAAATTACCGACGAGGCCATCAGCCGCAGCATTGACGTTTACAATGAAAATCGCGCGGCCATGCGCGAGTTTGTGGAGACGGCCGCCAAATATCCCCAGATTATCAACGCAAAAAAGCGGCACGCGGTTATCAAATCCAGGTTTTTTATGGAAAAATCCAAACATACCCAAAAGGTGCGTGAACTGATCCGCGAGCTCAAAGCTCTGCCGGTGGAGCCTTGGAAAGGCAAAAAGGTGATTCTTACCGGTATCCTGGCGGAGCCGGACGAGCTTCTGGATATTTTTGACCAATTTGGCCTTGCCGTTGTGGCCGATGATTTAGCCCAGGAAGCCAGGCAATTCCGCACTGACGTACCGGAAGAAGGCGGAGAGCCTCTTTTCCGGATGGCCAAGCAGTATCAGAATATTTATGGCTGTGCGCTGGCCTGCGACTTTAAGCATTTGAATAAAGGTCAAATGTTGATGGATATGGCGAAAGATACCGGCGCGGATGCCATTATCGTCTGCATGATGAAATTTTGCGATCCGGAGGAGTATGACTTCGGTATTTACAACACGCAATTGGATGATGCGGGCGTCCGGTATCTCTACCTGGAAATTGACCAGGAAGCGGTTTCGTTTGAACAGGCCAGAACAAGGGTACAAAGCTTCGTGGAGATGCTCTGAGCCAAAACAATAAAAAACCGCCGTTCATTTTAATGAGCGGCGGTTTTATTTTTAACGCCTGCCTATAATTTACAAGGTGCTATCCGCATCCAAAGCTTCGGCTACTTTCAGCATAACGGCGCATTCGATCCGCTTGCGGTGCAGCTTGCAGCCAATGTCATACATGCCGGTAATGCTGCCGCTGGCATGGAAAGCGTTTGCGGCGCAGCCGCCGCTGCAATAAAATTTTGCAAAGCAGTCTTTGCACGCTTCATGGGCGTAAACATTGCAACGCTGAAATTCATCCTGAACCGGTTTGTTGGTTACGCCTTCAAAAACGTTGCCAAGAAGATAGCGGTCATTTCCGACAAACTGATGGCAGGGATACAAATCTCCCCATGGCGTCACCGCCATGTATTCCGTTCCAACGCCGCAGCCGGAAATGCGCTTCACGATACAGGGTCCGCCCTCGAGGTCCAACATGTAATGGAAAAAGGTGAATCCTTCTCCCTTGCGGGAACGGTTTCGCATTTCCACGGCCAGGCGTTCGTATTCCGCACAGAGTTTTGGCACATCTTCCTCGGTCAGCGCATAGGGCGCATCGGGCGGCGCAACCACCGGCTCCATGGAGAGCTGCTGAAAGCCCAGATCCGCCAGATGGAGAATGTCATTCGAAAAATCTGTATTATAATGCGTATAGGTTCCCCGGATATAATACTTTTGTTGATGGCGCAGCTTGGCAAAGCGCATGAATTTGGGGAGAATCAGGTCGTAGCAGCCGGTTCCGGTTTTGGAAACGCGCATTCTATCATTGACTTCTCTTCGACCGTCAATGCTTAAAACCACATTGTTCATTTCGCGGTTGGCAAATTCCATGATCTCGTCGTCCAGCAGGATCCCGTTTGTAGTCAGCGTAAAATGAAACGATATATTTTTTTTGGCTTCCTGTGAGCGGCCATAGGCCACAAGCTGTTTGACCACATCAAAATTCATCAGCGGCTCTCCGCCAAAGAAATCCACTTCCAGGTTTTTCCTTGTCCCGGACTGCGCAATCAAAAAATCCAGCGCCTGCCGCCCTACTTCAAAGCTCATCAGGGAACGCGCGCCCTGATATTCCCCTTTCCCGGCAAAGCAATATTTGCAGGCAAGGTTACAGTCATGGGCAATGTGGAGGCAGAGAGCCTTGACCACCGCCTGACGATTTTTGAAATCAAACGCCTGATTGACATAAGGATCTTCCGAAAACAGGGAGCCGTTCTCTTTCAGCGTTTGAACATCGTGATAAACCGCGCGGATCTCATCTGCCGCAATATCCGGAAAGGCGCGATATTTTTCCCCCAGTTCCGCAACGATTTCATCCTCTGTTTTGGCTTCAAACAGGCCGATAAGATCATAAGCCAAATCGTCCACCGCATGGATCGAACCGCTGTTCCCGTCAATTACAATGTTGTACCCATTCATTTTATATTGGTGAATCATCGGTTTTTCCTCGCTTTTATCTGTGCCGGCAATAAAAATCGCTGCACAACTGCGATCAAACAGTCCTGCAGCGATATTCTGCCTAAATTATTTTTTGCACTGCTGGCATTGCTGATTGGCAATGCTGCAAGAGGTTTTGCTGGCAGACTGGCAAGAGGTCTGGCATTCGCCGCAGCCACCCTTTTTTGCGGATTCCTTTAAATTTCTGGTGGCCAGTGTGATAATTCTCTTCATGTTGCACGCCTCCTTCCTCAGCCTTGTTTTTTGATATTCCACGGCTAGTTTATCAAATATTGCATCTCCTGTCAATAACAAGCATTCAGGCGGAGTCAGGCGGTGACGTTGATTTCCCGGGGCATATGCCCATAGGTGCTTTTCAGCGGTACGCATCGGTTTGCCAGGGAAGAAAAGCTGTTTAGGATCTGGGGAGAGATGCGCTCCCCAGGCGCAATGAGGGGAATGCCGGGAGGATATGCAAATATATACTCCCGGGAGATCTGCGCCGCGCTTTGCGCCAGTGGAACAAAGTGCCCTTTTTGCGCTTGGGCATGGGCGATTGGCAGAACAATGTCCGGCAGGGAAGAAGGGATGTTGTGGGCGGGCGGCTCCGGTTGGAAAGAAAGTGCTGCGTCAATTTCCTTTAGAGCGCGCCCCAGCCGGCGGAACCCTTCCGGCGTATCACAGATGCTGGTCATGGCGATGGCATAGTCTCCCGCTCCCAGTTCCAGCTGGATACGGTAGTGCCTGAGCAGACGGTCCATCAGCTCTGTCCCGCAAAGTCCGGTGTTTCTCACGGAAATGACAATCTTTCCGGGATCAAAATCAAAAACGGAGCTGTGCTGTTCCAAGGCATCCCGCCCTTTGCAGAATATTCGCATGGTTTGAAGCGCGTGCATGCTGCGGGAAAAAGAATCCAACTGCCGGGTATACGCCTGAAACAGACCGCCGGCTT
>JAQVYO010000170.1 GCA_028708585.1 Oscillospiraceae bacterium | reverse complement strand
GACCAACAGCATGAACTCGGTCCCTGATTTGCTGCCTTTCATAGTCAAATCCTCCCTCACACCAATTTCAGTTCGATGCCCTTATCGCGGAGGATGTAATAGGCATTGGCCATAGCGGTGTCGCTTACAAAACTGTCGCGGGCGATGATGATTTTCGCGGGGGCATATTCCGGCATTTGCTCCACGTCTTCGGGGAGAACGTTTTCGGCGAGGCAGATGAGCAGCAGGCAATCATCACCGACCGTGTAGACCGCTTTACCGTTTATATTAACTTGTTTTACGCTGTATGTAAGGGGAACGCCCAATTTGAGCATGACTTCACAGACCATATCCATGTCGGTACGGTCAGTCTTGACGCGGTTGATCATGCCGTTCATACGTTCGTATAGGGTGGGGAGGTCGTCGTCGGCAATAGGCGTGGAATCCCATGTTTTGAGGTTCGATGTATCAAGGTTGAACACGCGAAAACCTACATCCACGCTGTTTGGAGCAAGCGTTTTCATATCTAACTTCAGTTCACCCTTATATTTTTCGTGGAAATGTCTATCAAAGTGAAATTCGGAAGTATCAGCACAGGGCTCATCTGACGTGTCAGGTGTGATTTCTTGAGTAATCGTTATCTCATGCGTTGTGTTTTTGATTTTCGCTCCGGCACGGCGGATACGCTCCTTGCCGATCTCGCAGATGTTTTTATACCCGGCTTTATAGGCTTCGCTTTTTTCATCACATAGCTCAGAAAGTTGAACCATAATGAACTTGCGGTTGCCGTCGTCCTCCGCATTAAGCTGCATGACGGCGTGAGCGGTTGTCGCGGAGCCGGAGAAAAAATCGAGAACAATATCATTATCTTTTGAGGCTAAAGCTATTATTCTCTTAAGGAATCTGACCGGCTTTGGAAAATCAAAAACCGGGAGTTCAAGAAGGTTTCGCAGTTCTTGTGTAGCCTCTTGATTGTGGCCAACTTCTGAATTGGGCCACCATGTCCAACCAATCTTTCCATTACGTTCGGACAAGTATGTTTTTTGACGAGGAACACCTTTCCCGTCTGCGCCAAACCACAATCTTCCTTCATTGAGATACTGCAAATAGACGTCTTTAAGGTTTTTCCAGCATCGTCCCTTGGGCGGTTGTACAACCACTCCGTTGGGAGTCGTAATTGAATACATTTGGTTAGGCCGATATCCTGGTGCAGTAAAATCTGAGGAAACCCACGGGCCTTTCGGGTCGTTATCTGGATTGCTGAAAGCAGCTTTGTCTTCATCTGATAGGGGCAAAGGATAAAGCGCATTATCAATCGTTGACATATCCTTGCAATACACAAGCACATATTCATGTCCCGTGCTGAATGCTGTACGCATATCAGGAGATGTTCTTTTTTGCCAGATGATTTGCGCCACAAAGTTTTCTTCACCAAACACCTCGTCGCATACTTTACGCAGATTTGTAACTTCATTATCGTCAATGCTTATGAAAATCACGCCATCATCCCGCAGGAGGTTCGCGGCAAGGCGAAGGCGCGGATACATCATGTTTAACCAGTTGGTATGGTAACGGCCCATCGTTTCGGGATTGGACTTTGTGGTCTGCTGGGTAACTTCTTTATACCGCTGCATCGGGTCGGCAAAATCGTCCTCATACACAAAATCATTACCCGTGTTGTATGGCGGGTCTATGTAAATCATTTTGACCTTCCGGAAATAGGCGGTCTGGAGCAGCTTGAGCACCTCGAGATTATCGCCCTCTATGTAAAGGTTCTGCGTCGTATCCCAATCCACACTTTCCTCCGGGCACGGGCGCAGCGTCCCCGCCGAACGCTTCTGCGCAAGCTGCAGGCACTCCGATTTACCTTTCCACTCGAATTTGTATTTTTCAAAATCATTGGTGATGTACTCGCCGCAAAGCGACAGCAGCTTGTCGATATCCAGCTTGCCTTCGGCAAAGCACTCCGGGAACACGGACTTCAGCTTGTCCATGTTCGCTGCCTCAAGGTCCATTGAGAGTCCATCCAATTTATCCATTGTCGCTTCCTCCATTATCTTCAAACTCGCAAATATCGTCCAGAGTGCAGTTCAACGTCTTGCATATTTTCCCCAGAATCTCCATTGTGACGTTCTCGCCTCGGTTAAGTTTTCGGATTGAAAACGAGCTGATGCCGGCCTGTTCCATCAAGTCTTTCTTTTTCATATCTTTATCGATCAGGAGCTTCCACAGCCTTTTATAGCTTGTTTTCATTGTTGCACCTCTCCAACTTGATACATAATACGAGAATATTTTACCATTTTCCAATTTGCTTTACAACCAATAATATATTGTTCAATATGTTTTTTGGGAGGGTTCGGGCAAACGGGAATCGGCGAAATGTCATCTGTGGATACGTGAACACCCGCCGGTTTTTATTTGCGAAACACTTTCGGTGCAAGCCTATATAAGACTCGGTCGAACGAGTCTTATATTAAAAATAAAAATATATCGTACAAAGACTTTTTGATTACAGCGCGATTAAGAGCCATAACGATATGGTTTTTCATAGTACATAAGTTGTCTCAAAATAGCAATCGAGGCTTATGCATCAATGAAGAAGCCCGCTTCTAATTAAGAAAACGGGCTGTGAAATATGATTTTACTTCATAGGTTCTAAATTGATCATGACAAGCTCCGGCGGGTTGAAAATACGCGGCAGCCTGCTCTTGCTGAGTCCGCGGCTGACGATCATAGCGGTTTCGCCCAGTTCATAGCGTCCGCCTGCGTATTGGGGGAAAAAGCCCTGGTTCGGCGCATACAGGCCGTTCAGGATACAGGGGATCCTGACCTGTCCGCCGTGGGCATGTCCGGCGACAACCAGATCAAAACCGCTGTCTTGGTATTCCTCCACCAGTTCCGGGCGGTGCGACATCAGGATGGAATAAATATTATCGTCCAACTCCGCTTTGCAGGCCTCAAATTGTTCCTGCCAGCTTTCGTCGGCATCATGATCGGTACGGTATGTAGAACGGAACCCATCCGGGTCGTCGACGCCGCAGAGCCGGACTTTTTGATCGCCCACCTGAACGATTTCAGTATCACCCTCCAGAACAATAACGCCATATGACCTGATCATTTCTTTGATCGCGGCGGCTTCACCGGACCAGTATTCGTGATTTCCGGTTACATAGTAGCAGGGATACTCAGTGCCGATCATCGATAGAAGCTGCTCCATTGCGTCGTGGGGCCGTTCATCATCCGCGATATCACCGACAAGAAGGATTAAGTCGGG
>JAQVYO010000032.1 GCA_028708585.1 Oscillospiraceae bacterium | reverse complement strand
GATACCCTTTTTTGGGATTATACTTAAAAATCCGAATTTTTTTGTTCTTTCCGTTTTTAAGAACGGTGGCATCCACTTTTGCGCCATTGACCAACGGGGCGCCAAAGGTCTGTTTGTCTCCATCCAGTACCGCAAGCACCTTGTCAAACGTAACGGCAGTTCCGGCTTCGGCATCGAGCCGCTCAATAAACAGGGTGTCGCCCTCCGTCACCTTATACTGCTTTCCGCCTGTTTCAATAATTGCATGCATCTCACTGCACCTCTCTTCTCGTTCAGAGTCTCGCTTTCGTGGGTGCGGGCCAAAAGCCCGGCTTGCCGACCCATTCAAAGCGGCTGTTTTATTATACCGGCAGGATACAAAACTGTCAACTATTTTTTCATTTTTTCACCTTTTCCTGCACAAAAAAGCAATGAAAAGAACTTCGGCTTTGATTCAGCCGGTTTCCACAAATGAGCTTTTAGCCTTTGATATCGTCCAGCATAGCCACCCTTCTTTCGTGGCGGCCCCCCTCAAAATCGGTATGCAGGAAAACATCCACAATCTTCTCCGCCAAGCCGGGGCCAACCACCCGACCGCCCAGGCAAAGGATGTTGGCGTTGTTGTGCCGCCGTGCCATCTCAGCGGAATATGGCTCGGAGCATACCACAGCCCGGATGCCATGCACTCGATTGGCGGCAAGAGAAATTCCCACTCCGGTCCCACAGAACAACAGCCCCCGGCCGCATGCTCCGGAGGCCACCGCACGGGCTGCTTTTTCACCGAAGATGGGATAATCGGCGCTTTCCGTGCTGTCCGTCCCGAAGTCTTGATAAGAAAATCCATTTTTCTCTAGATATTTGATGACTTCAAGCTTTAAAGCATAGCCGCCATGGTCACAAGCCACTGCAATCACTGCGTTTTCCTCCCGTTCGTTTTTTGCTCCCGCGTTCATGCCAGCGAGAGAAATTGCGCTTTCCTTTTCTCAAACACGCATACATATCGAAACCCTGCCTCCCGGAGCAGCGCATAGGCGTCTTTCACCCCTTTGCCCACATCCTCCGGCCTGTGGGCATCCGATCCGACGGTGACAATTTCCCCGCCACATGCAAGAAACATCCGCAAAATCGGCAGCCACTCTCCCAGGCTTCTTCCCCGGTTTGTGTTGAGTTCAATTCCTTTGTTCTTCTGGGCCGCTGTTTGCAAAATCATCCTTAGGCGATCCCAGTAGCGCTCCAGATGCACATCTCGCCTGTCCCGGTCACGCATAAAGCGCAAGGGGTATATAATATGCCCTAAAACGTCATAGCAATCCAGCAAAGCCAGTTTTTCCATCTGATCCATATAATCGTTCAGATACTGGTAGCAAAGAGCCTCAGAGCTATATTCGATATAGTAATAATCCTTCCCGCCCATTTTCCTGCTTAAATTATGCAGCGATCCAATGACAAAATCCAGCCGGGGATGAGATGTAATTTTTTCCGCCTCTGAACAGTCCTCTGGAGCTTCTCCCAATTCCAGCCCGAACCGCACCTTGACTCCCTTTTGGGGAACCGCGTCCAGAAATTCCGCTTCCAACGGAGCCAAATCGAAAGGACGGGCCACTTGTCCGGTTACGTCCAGGAGATCGCAGTGGTCGGTCACGCACAGTTCGGACAATCCTGCCGCAGCGCCTGCGGCAGCCATTTGAGAAATCGAATATTTCCCATCCGGCGAACACCTGGAATGCAGGTGTAAATCAGCAAAATACATAAAACACTCCTTCAATACTCTTTTTTAGGTCAATTGCAAACAGGAGCATCAAACCGCGCCCGCACCGCGAGGAAATGGGGGCCTGCTTGGTTTGCGGCATTAAAACGGCCAGGTGGGGAACCACTTTAAAAAGTTGGTGCTGTACCAAGCCGGCACAGGCAGCCCGGTCAGTACAGGATAAAACGCGGCAAACAGCAAAACCGCACTTCCGGTCAATCCATAAACCGCCTTCTTATACCCCTTGGGCTTTCGCGTCCAAATGTCGTTTAGGACATAGGCAATCGCAATGCACAAAAATAAAATCCCCGGAAAATAATGATAGGCAAAGGTGGGGCGGGCAATGGGGATCCAGAACACCAGCTGAGAAAGATATCCGATCAAAATGAAAAGTGCCTTGGAAGACCGGGTCTTCATAAACCGCCAAACCAGCGCGGCCAGCGCCAGCAGCCCGCCCCAGCAAATCACAGGATTGGAAAATGCCCCGAAAGCGGATTTGAGACCATGCACATTTTCATTGAGATAATAAAGAATGGGCCGGATATCCAGTATCCACATCCACCACTTGGATGCATACGGATGAGATGCGGTAACCCCTTCGTGATAGTGAAACATATAGACCTGGTTGTCCCAGACCAACTGAACTGTCAGCGGCTCTCCCTTCGCCCAGGCATAGGGCAAATAGGAGAAAAAGTAAATGATGGCCGGAATGAGGATAAAGCACAGAACGGAAAATAAAATCGTTTGTATGAGCTGCCGCCTGACGTCTTGTTTTTCTCTCCGCCGAAGGGCCTCTTTCCTCCATAATATCAGAAAAATAAAGTAAATTGCCGCAAGCCCCGCTCCGGCATAGATCACCGTCCATTTGCTGGCCGCGCCAATACCGAAGAACAGGCCGGATAAAAGCAAAGACGGCGCGGTCCGCCGGAACGTCGCGGTCCCAGGCTCTGTGATAAACCGGTACATAAAAAAGTACGCGAGCAGAATAAAAATAACCCCGTATGTGTCGATGGTAGCAATACGCGTCTGGGTCAGATGCATAAAATCAAAAGCAAACAGCGTAGTCCCACAAAAGGCCACCGGCGTCTTGCCAAACATGTTTTTCAGAAAAATATAAAGCAGCGGCAACATCAAAACGCCAAACAGCGTACCCATAAACCGCCATCCAAAGGGGTTCATTCCAAATATCCGGATTCCGATGCCAAGGATCAGTTTGCCCAGCGGCGGGTGCGTGATCTCATAGGGATATACATTCCGAATATTTTCATAAGCCGTTCTGGCATGATAGATTTCATCAAAATAGGTGGAGTTTAAATAATACGGCGCTTCCGGAATCGTTCCCGCTTCGTCCAGCAACGTATTCGCGCCTGGGGAAAGCGATGAAAAGCAATCTTCCGCCAACGGGTCGCCGGCCGTGTTATAAACGGCTACTTCGCCCAACTCCATTGGCCCGCTGTCTGATGTAATGCGAATTGCCTTTACAGGGGTTTTATCCGATAGATCTTCCAGGTCGGCCTCCATCCATTTAAACAGATTGGCATAATCCTGTTTCAGGACTGCCGCCTGCTGAAAGGTCTTCCCATCCAAAGAATATTGGAGAGTATAATTTCCTGTCCAAAGTCCGGTATAGTACAGAAAACCACCAATCTCCTGCTTCTGAGACAAAACCATGGTAACCGTGCTGCCTGGCTCGTCAAAATGATAAAACGTCTCCGGCGCCCGCGTATCCCCCAACTTGTAGAATGCGGTGCATGCATATACAAGAGTAAGCAAAATCAAAGGCGCCGCATCTTTCCGCTCCATTGGAAACCTTCGGCCGGGATGCCGCAATCTTTGCTTGGGCGCGCTGAAAGCGCCCCCTGGAACCCCCAACTGCGGATGCATTGCTTTTAAATAATAATAATAAAAGCTCAAAAGTGCCGCGACGGCAACAATTGGAAACACAAGGGTAATGCTCAGATATTCCACAAAAAATCCCCCTGAATCAAGGAACGGAAGTTACTTTCCCTCCCTCGGACAATAATAAAGACGATTTTTCCGCCTGTAACCGGAAAAACGGGGGATATAACTCCCCCGTAAAAAATATCACTATTTCTTAAATTTGTCAAAGAACATTTTCCGTTTGATATGATTATTTTCATTTAAGCTGGCTTCAAATTTCCGGAGGTTTTCCTTCTGCGCCGCCGTTAGATTACGCGGGATTTCCACCGCCACCTTTACAAACTGATCGCCTCTGCCCCTGCCGCCAATATGGGGAATTCCTTTTCCCCTCAGGCGAAACACCGTTCCGGATTGGGTTCCCTCAGGCATCGTGTACTTCACCTTTCCGTCAATGGTGGGGATTTCCAGCTCCGCGCCCAAGGCGGCTTGTGCAAATGTAACAGGCGCTTCGCAGTAGATTGACGTTCCCTCTCTTTGAAATAGAGGATGGGAGCGCACAGATACTGAAATAAGCAGGTCTCCGGGGGATCCGCCCCGTTTGCCGGCGCCGCCCTGGCCCCGCAAAGAAATCATCTGCCCGTCGTCGATGCCAGCCGGAATATTCACCGAAATCTTGCGCTGCTTACGGATGACCCCGCTGCCCCGGCAGATTTTACATGGCTGGAGTATAATCTTACCGGTTCCGCCGCATTTGGAACATGTTGAGGTTGTGGAAAAAGTACCCATGGGCGTTTGCCTCTGAATTCTCACCGTCCCGGTTCCGTGACATTCGGAGCAAATCTCCGCCGTGGTTCCTTTCGCACATCCGGTTCCGCCGCATTCTGTACACGACTCCGACCGGCTGATTGCAACCTCCTTCTGACAGCCAAACGCCGCCTCCTCAAAGGAAACAGTGGTGTCAGCACGCAGATTTTCCCCCTTCTGCGGCCCGTTGTGGGAGCGGGAGGCTCCGCCTCCGCCGAAAAAGGAATCAAAAATGCTTCCCAGGTCAAAATCGAAGCCACCTTCAAATCCGCCGAAGCCTCCCGCTCCGCCGGCGCCGAAGTTGGGGTCCACCCCCGCGTGCCCAAACTGATCATATTTTGCCCGGCTGTTTTTGTCGGACAATACGGCATACGCTTCATTCAACTCTTTGAATTTGGCCTCCGCTTGTTTATCGTCAGGGTGCAAATCGGGGTGATATTGCTTTGCCAGCCGTCGGTATGCTTTTTTCAGCTCCTCTTCGGAAGCAGTTTTAGATACCCCCAGCACCTCGTAATAGTCACGTTTCTGTTCTGCCATTATGTCACCTCAAAACAAAAAATCACGGCGGCGGAACGCTGCCATCCGGAGCGTCCGGTCCTCACGAATCCATTTAAAACGATTGAGAAGCCCGGCGCTCTCTGCGCCGTGGTCTTGGCAGCTTGGCCGCATATCCGGGACAAAACGCAAGACCCATGTCATGTACAAATCGACCGGCAGGCCCAACGGCTTCTATCTGCCGCATGCCCTGTTTTCACAATCCATCCCGCACCCGCAAGGCAAAGCCCTGCGGGCGCGGGATACCGCGCTGATTTTTGTTTTACTTGTTACCTTCCTAATTTGGACTTTTCTTATTTATTCTGGTTCTGGTCGTCGTCCACAACCTTATAGTCTGCATCATAATATTCCTGTCCGCCGTTTTCGCCCGCTTCAGAAGCGCCGCCTTCAAATCCGCCCTCCTGAGGGCCGCCTTGGGACGCGCCCCCCGGAGCATTTTGGCCATAAATCTTTTCTGAAACCGCGTAAAACGCCTTTGTCAGTTCTTCGCTGGCCGTTTTAATCGCTTCGGAATCCGTTCCCTTGAGCGCTTCTTTGGTACGATTTAACGGTTCCTCGATAGAGGCGCGGTCGGAATCGCTGATCTTGTCTTTCATCTCTTCCATCGCCTTTTCACACTGATAGACCATCTGATCCGCCTGGTTTCTGGTATCCGCTTCTTCTTTCCGCGTCTTGTCTTCCGCCGCATATTGCTCCGCTTCCTTCACCGCCTTGTTAATGTCCTCCTTGGAGAGGTTTGAGGAAGCGGTAATGGCAATATGCTGCTCTTTGCCGGTTCCCAGATCCTTGGCAGAAACGTTTACAATGCCATTGGCGTCAATATCAAAGGTAACTTCAATTTGCGGTACGCCCCGGCGAGCCGGCGCAATGCCATCCAAGTGAAACCTGCCCAGGGATTTATTATAAGCCGCCATTTCCCGCTCGCCTTGCAGCACATGAACCTCAACAGAGGTCTGATTGTCCGCCGCTGTGGAGAAAATCTGGCTCTTCTTGGCGGGAATGGTGGTATTCCGGTCAATCAGGCGGGTAAATACGCCGCCCATAGTCTCAATGCCAAGGGACAAAGGCGTAACGTCCAGCAGCAGGATATCCTTTACTTCGCCAGCCAGCACACCGCCCTGAATGGCCGCGCCGATGGCAACGCATTCATCCGGATTGATTCCCTTGAAGGGATCCTTGCTGGTGAACTTCCGAACAGCATCCTGCACCGCAGGAACACGGGTGGAACCGCCTACCAGAAGCACCTTGCCAAGATCCGCTGGCTTCAAGCCGGAGTCATTCATCGCCTGCCGGACAGGATCCATGGTCCTTTCCACCAGATGAGCCGTCAGCTCATTAAATTTTGCCCTGGTCAGCGTTACGTCCAAATGCTTGGGGCCGGTTGCGTCCGCGGTAATATACGGCAAATTAATGTTTGACGTAGTAACGCCGGAAAGTTCGATCTTCGCCTTTTCCGCCGCCTCTTTCAGGCGCTGCATTGCAACTTTGTCGGAGGTCAGGTCAATGCCGGAAGCTTTCTTAAATTCGTCCGCCAAGTATTTCATGACGCAGTTATCAAAATCGTCGCCGCCCAGCCGGTTGTTGCCGGCGGTCGCCAGAACTTCAATGACGCCGTCGCCGATTTCCAGTATCGACACATCGAAAGTGCCGCCGCCCAAATCGTAAATCATGATCTTTTGATCGCTTTCCTTATCAAGACCATAGGCCAGCGCCGCGGCGGTCGGCTCGTTGATAATCCGAAGCACCTCGAGGCCGGCAATTTTGCCCGCGTCCTTGGTAGCCTGTCTCTGAGCGTCTGTAAAATATGCGGGAACGGTGATCACCGCCTGCGTAACGGACGCGCCCAGATAGGCTTCCGCATCCGCTTTCAGCTTCTGCAAAACCATTGCGGAAATTTCCTGAGGCGTATAGTTTTTTCCGTCAATATGAACTTTATAATCAGAACCCATCTCCCTTTTGATGGAACTGATGGTGCGATCGGGGTTGGTAATTGCCTGGCGTTTGGCCACCTGGCCTACCATGCGCTCCCCGGTTTTCGAAAATGCGACCACAGAAGGCGTCGTACGATTTCCTTCCGCATTTGCAATAACAACGGCCTCGCCGCCTTCCATGACGGCAACGCAGGAATTGGTTGTGCCTAAATCAATGCCAATAATTTTACCCATAGTGTTTTCCTCCTGTATCATTCCATATTATATGATTAAAATCAAAACGATTTGTACAACGAATTGATTAAAAAACGTTTAATTTGCCACTTTGACCATAGCGCAGCGAATCACCTTATCGCCCAGGGCAAATCCCGACTGGAACACTTCCACCACCGTATTCTCCCCCGCGTTTTCATCTTCTACATGCATAACAGCATTGTGGAAATTGGGGTCAAACGGCTGACCCAAAGCGGGCAGTTCTGCAACACCCAGCTTTTCAAAGGCCGCCTTGCACTGGCTCATCGTCATTTCCACTCCCTTGTAAAACGCGGCATCTTCGGTCTCCTGCAGCAGCGCCCTCTGCAAGTTGTCATATATAGGCAGCAGGACAGTCACGGCCGCAGCTTTAGATTCATTATAAACAGAGTCCTTCTCCTTCTGGCTGCGTTTGCGGTAATTATCATACTCCGCCAGCGTCCGGAGGTATTTGTCCGTTATGTCCTTGAGCTTTGCGTTGGTGTCTTCCAGGTTTTGCTTCAGCTCCAGAATCTCCTTTTGTTCCTTGGTCAGCTCAGCGGTTTCAGACGGCATTTCAGATGCGCCCTCGTCCGCCGCCGGCTGCGTTTCCGCATTGCAAGCCTCTTTCGGCGTCTCCTGCTGCTCTTCCAGCGTTGTATCGCGCTCGTTCTTATTCATTTTTCCTTATTACCTCCATTATTATCTCACTGAACGGTTCTGTCACAGTTTCTCATTCCTTCTTGATGCACGGCATCGGCCTGCCGCCGAAGCGGCGGCGCCCAGCCAGTGCGAAATCCGCTTTAAGCGGGTTTTCGCCTTTCTCTAATGCTCTCCTGAAAACCCATCGTCCGTCTCAAATAGGCGAGACAGACCCTCGGCAAAATAATATAGCCTTGCGGCCACTTTTGCATAGTCCATACGGGTGGGTCCCACCACCCCGATCAGCCCTTTCATACTTTCGCCGATATCATAGCTTGCCACCACCACACTGGTATCTTGCAGTTCCTGTGCAACATTTTCCGGCCCAATTAAAATCTTCATAGTGCCTGTGGTGTCCGGCACCGGCAAGTTGGACAGCGCATTTTCCTGAGAAAGGTAAGCAAGCAGAGGCTGCGCCCGCTCCAGGTTCCGGTATTCCGGATGTTCCAGAAGCCGGGGCAAACCGCTTAAATACACCGCGCAGCTTTCCTGATTCCGAAGCACATCAACGGCAAAGGAAACGGCTGTCACAAGCAGATCATAAGCCGCTCCCGCCGCCTGTTCGGCCATCTTCATCAGCTCCGGAGTGATCTCCTCCGGCGTAAGGCCGGTAAAACTGGCGTTCAGCAAGGTGTTTAAAAGCGAAAGTTCCGACGGGCTTAAATCGTTCGCGATATGCACCAGTTTATTTTTTACTACGCTGGCGTCGGTCATGACCACAACGATAAATCTATGCCGTTCCACCATCAGCAAAGCAAAACGGCGGATCGTAATCCTGGAACACCCGGTAGATATGGCGTAAGAAGGATATTTCGTAATCTGGGAAACCACGCGGCTGGCCTCCGAGATCACCCGATCCAGCTCCTGAACCTTCAGGTGCAGCGCTTCGTTGAGCCGATTGACTTCCTGGATGGAAAGCCGGTGCTGCTCCATCAGCTCGTTGACATAAAAACGATATCCCTTGGGAGAAGGAATCCGGCCGGCCGACGTATGCGGTTGCTCCAAAAGTCCCAGATTCTCCAAATCCGCCATTTCATTGCGGATGGTGGCGGGAGAAATATCAAGGCCCGCATGCTCTGCGATGGTTTTTGAGCCAACCGGCTCCGCCGTATTGATATAATTCTCGATCACCGCACGTAAAATACGCTTTTTCCGTTCGCTGATGTCCATTGACCTCTCCCCCATTTGTTAGCACTCTCAATCTTCGAGTGCTAACAATAATTTACCACGTACCTGGTATATTGTCAATAGGTGGAATATAAAATAACTGTAAACGAAATTCCGCGTCAGAAGCCTGTCGTGATTTATGAAACGGCTTTGCTGCTGAATGCGGCCGTCATTCTTTGGGCCAAGACCATCCCTTGCTCTCTTGTCAGGTTCAGCATGGGCATAAACGCTCCGCCGCTTCCCTGAAAGATTTCGGATTGCGTCAAATATGCCACATACGGAAGAGCCCAAGCGCCGATTTCCCCTTCGTCCGTATACTCTGCATCAGACGAATCCGTTTGAGGCGCCTCATCCATACCCTTGAGAACCGCAAAAGCAGAGCAGAGCATTTTTGCCGCTTCCTGCCGGGTAATCGGATCGTCCGGCGCAAAACGGACGGAGGATTTTCCATTGACAAGATTCAAATGGTAGCCTTTTGCAATGTCCTGTTCATAGGGATGGCCGGCGGTATCCAAAAAAGAGGTGCTGAGCAAGGGCTGAACGCCAATTTGAGACTCGCAAAGGCGGACCAGCAAAGCCGTAAACTCGGCCCTGGTCATAGAAGCCGTATATTGCCTCAAAACGCCTTGCGGAATGATTCCGGTTTCATAAAGGGCCTGAAGTTCCTTCCTGGCCCACGCGCTGGCTCTGGAAAAGTCTACAACCGTAATGCTGCGCCTGGCACTTACACTGCCGCCCGCCGCAGCGGCGGAAATAACCGCGGTTCCCTCCTCCAGGGCGGTTACGCCGCCGGCCTGATCCACCGCCGCAATTTTGGGATCTGAACTGGTCCATACAACTGGGGCCTTTTGCGCTGCAACAGGGAAAATTTGAACGGAAAGCGCCGTATTGCCGCCCTTCTGCAGCGTATCCACGCCTAAAACGGAAAGACAGCCTACCGTCCCTGTTTCATCCGACTGGATAAAAGATCGGTCCGCTATTGGAAATGCGTTCAGAAAAAAGGCGGTTGCGTACCGGCTTTCTCGAATATGGCCGGAAAAATCCTCTTGATTTTTCAGAAAATATTGATTGGAAGCCGCGCCGCCAGCCACAGAGTTTCCCGCCGCATCCAGGTTATACCAAGCGCCTCCAAGGCATACAAGATTCCATGTCCACGGTTTTCCATCTAAGGTCCCTGAAATTACCCGTGCCGGGATGCTCAGCCGGGTCAGCAAATGATACGTTAGGAGCGCATATCCTTCAGAGGTCATTTTCCGGGAGGAAAGCCCATCATACGCCGTGCGTTTGGTTCCTGTTGCATCATAGGAAAAATGGGTGCGCATATACTCATACACGGTTTTTATTTTGGTATAATCATCTTTTGACGAAAGATTCAAATCGCTTAAAATGGCATTTACCCGGTCTTCTGCAATGTGTTCCTGAAGGGCGGTTGTGCGGTATGCAGCGTGGAAAGTAAATACACAGGCTGTTGGCGTATAGGAAATATCCAAACCCATTTGCACACAATTATAACGCAGATAGTCTCCCACATTTGCATTTTCTTCGTCATTATATGTATAAATCGCATCCAATAGATTGGTAAAATTGGTATAAACCTGATTCAGCGGCCCATCGTAGGGAACGGAAAAGGTTTCCTCACGCTTTAGCATCCTCTGCTGAACCGTTTCAAAAAAAGCCGCCTTTTTTGCCACAACGCCGCTTTCCGGCCCATAGAAATGCGATCCGTTTGCAAAGCCATCTGCTCCGGCGGAGCCGCCGCCCTCCAGGGCCGCATCGGTTTCTCGGGACGCAGCTAAAGCGCAGGGGGAAATCAGAAGCGCGGCCGCCAGCGTCAGGGAAACCGGCGCGACCAAAAATCGATTCAACCGTTTCATAAATTTTTCTCTCCCTTCTGTCCTCAAAATAAATTGCCATCTTCAAAAACGCATATGTGCTCTGTATCCGATATAAAATAGAAGCACAGAAATTGGCCGGCTTTTTTCATATGGTACAACAAAGTTCCATTGAAGTAAAGGAAGGAAGCTCCTAATGTTGTGCGTACAAGCTCTCCCCCTTTTCGAGGGGAATTTCCATTTTGGGGAAAAGCTCCCGCCTTTTTTGCAAAAAGTAACCATTCTGTAATGCTTTTTGGGGGACCGTCAGCGTATAATAAAATTAATAATTTACCGATCTGCGGATCGTTTCCCGTTATGCCATCCCATGTGCAGCCCAAGCATTTTTATCGCACATTTCTCAAACAGGTTGTTTCTGTTGGAAGACGGCTGTTCGGGAGAGAGTTCCGCGGCGGAGAATAGGATGATGGAGCGTTGGGAAGAAGAACCGGAAGCAGAGTGGACCATTCGGGAAAAGGCAAGCGGCTGGGGATTATCATCGCTGGCATTGCCGCTGTCCTGCTCATTGCATGCTTTGGCATCATATGCGCTGTGGCAAACAGCTCGAAAAATATTTTTCCTCATACATATGTGGGTAATATCTCCATTTCCGGCTTGCGTGAAGCGGATGCCGCCAGTCTGATTGAACAAAAGACGGCGGATCAGTCCGCACAACGCAATATTGTGATTCAATGTCCAGATTTTCAGGTCACCATGGATGCTGCCAAAGCGGAGATCGGGATCAACTCCGCCGAAACAGCGAAAAAGGCATACGAACTGGGCCGGGAAGGAAACGCGCTGCAAAAGGGCCTTGCTTATCTGTCCGCCCTGTTTCATAAAAGGGTGGTTTCCGTTGATTATACACTGGGAAACGAAACTTATGTCAAAACGCTGCTGAACGATGCCGTTTCTCAAATTTCAGATCCTCTAGTGGAAACCAGTTATAAAACGGAAGGCAAAAATCTTGTCATTACCGTTGGCCGGGAAGGAAACGCTGTAGATGAGAGCGCACTTTATAAAACCATTCTAAATCGTTTGACAGTGCAGGACTTTTCTGTGCTTGTGGTAAAGCCACAGGTAAAAAATCCGTCCGCCATAGACTGGGACGCTTTGTATCAAAGCGTCTACGTTGCACCTTCGGACGCATCGCTGGACTCCAAAACCGGAAAAATCATTCCCCATATAACCGGCGTCAACTTTGATCTGGAAGCGGCCAAGAAGGCTGTTGAAAGCGCTTCCGCCGGGCAAACGGTTACCATCCCGCTGGTTTACACCCAGCCCGGCGTTACCACGAAATCACTCAACGCGGAACTGTTTAAAAATGTACTTGGCACATGCACCACAACGGTGGGCGGGTCCAGCAACCGTGCCAGCAACGTGAAACTCTCAGCTTCCCTGGTCAATGGAACCATACTAAACCCGGGCGACGTTTTCTCCTATAATACTACGGTGGGCAGCAGGCAGGCAAGCCGCGGCTTCCTCCCCGCCCCCGCTTACGTCAGCGGGCAGACAGTGGACGAAATCGGCGGCGGCGTCTGCCAGGTTTCTTCCACACTCTATCTGGCCTCCCTTCGATCCAACCTTCAAATCGTGGAGCGCTACTGCCACACCTATGCGGTGGGTTACGTACCCGACGGGATGGACGCCACGGTTTATTACGGTTCGCTGGATTATCGTTTTAAGAACAACACGAAATATCCCATTAAAATTTCCGCATCGATGTCAGGCAGAACCCTTCGGGTCGTCATTTATGGTACGGATACCGACCATATCACCGTCAAGATGGCAAACAAGACCCTCAGCACTTCTCCATATAAAACCGTTCTAAAAGAAGATTCCAGTTTATCTTCTGGGCAGCAGAAAGTGGAAACCACCGGATATACGGGCAAAACCGTGGAGGTATACCGATCGGTTTACGGATCCGACGGAACGCTGATCAGCAGCAAATTGGAAAATACCAGCGTTTATAAAAAACGGGATAAGATCATTTTGGTGGCTTCTAAAACCGGGCATGCACCGCCGCCGTCCCCATCCCCCAGCAAAGCTCCTGCAACGGCGACGCCTAAGCCCAGCGTATCTCCTTCTCCTTCACCATCTCCAAAGCCTTCCGCATCTGCGCCTGCTTCCCCAGGCGCCGGATCCGACTAAGTGCAACTTTCCGGCCAAACGGCGTTTCTGGCGGTTAAGTCCAATGGCCTGCGAGGCAGCCGGGACTGAAACTTTGGCCGATCCGTCTTTTGCCCATTCAAATAATATGAAAACTTTTGATCGCCGGGTAGGTTCTCCTGATGAAAAGATGAAAAGAAGCAGCCGCAGTTTTTTTGCTCTGGGGCTTTCTGCAAAGGCGGCCTGGGCAATTTCGAACCTGAATAGCAGCGGCCGGCAGCATAGGCGGCGTCTCCGCTTTCCCGGAGATCGCCGCTTTCGGCTGCATGAGTCAAACTCATAAAAAACCGGGGCTTGGATCAAATTTCCAAACTTCCGGTTTTTTTTATAGATCCAGCCCCGGAGCGGAACGCCGAACGCATTTTGATTTCTGTCCGCCCATAACGGCCCGCCAAAAGGCAGAAAATTAATGTCATCAAGGAAGATTTCACAAAAAAATTTGTAAAATAAAAAGAAAAAATGATATAATACTTCTGTGTTTCAGGTTTTAAGCAAGAAGGAGGAGGAACCAGCGTGAAAAAATACTACAGCGCCACCCCTATCTACTGCCCCTCTGACAAACTGCACATTG
>JAQVYO010000169.1 GCA_028708585.1 Oscillospiraceae bacterium | reverse complement strand
GCTGATAACAACTATTGTTGATGCTTTAGCTCTTATCATATATTTATCAATGTCTGCGTGGCTGTCAGGTCTATAACTCCCTGCTCAAAGCAATTGCGCCAAATCGTTTAGGGGCATATCATTCTCTCAAGAAGTCATTTTTTCCACAAAAACTTCAATCAGAATGGATAGCGATACATATGCTGCATAACCAGCTTCACGCTGAAAATCCGTTGGGCACAAAGCCTGTCGGCAGCCTGCTTAAGAAATTCGCGATACCGAGTATCGTCGCCATGCTGGTCGGCGCTCTTTATAACATCGTCGACCAGTTTTTCATAGGCCAGAAAATCGGCGAGCTGGGTAACGCAGCGACGAATGTCGCCTTCCCACTGACCACCTCGTGCGTAGCAATCGCTCTGCTGCTTGGTATTGGCGGCGCCTCCGCCTTTAATCTGGCTCTGGGCGAAGGGGATAAGAAAAGGGCAGTATACTACGTGGGTAACGCTGTGACAATGCTGCTTATCCTGGGGACAGCCCTGAGTATCATAACGCAGATTCTTCTGACGCCGATGCTCAAGTTTTTCGGTTCGCCCGACAAAGTGCTGGACTACGCCAGGACCTATACCAGGATTACTTCGCTCGGATTTCCGTTCCTTATTCTGTCCAACGGCAGCGGACACCTCATCCGGGCAGACGGGAGCCCAAAATACTCCATGCTCTGCAACCTGTCGGGAGCGGTCATTAATGCGATTCTGGACCCCATTTTTATTTTCGCTCTGGATATGGGCATGGCCGGAGCCGCTCTTGCCACAGTGATTGGTCAGGTCATCTCTTTTCTCCTGGCTGTCCGCTATATGTGCCGATATAAGACCGTGACTATTGCGAGACATCATCTGATACCGCGGAGGAAATACACAGCTCGGATTTTATCCCTGGGGGCGGCGCCCGCCTTCAATCAGGCCGCCATGATGGTTGTCCAAATCGTCATGAACAAGTCGCTGGCTTTTTACGGCGCGCTTTCCGTATATGGCGAATCGATTCCCCTGGCCTGTTCAGGCATTATCAATAAGGTAAACATGGTGTTCTTCTCCGTTATCATCGGCATTTCTCAGGGCATGCAGCCGATCGTCAGCTTCAACTATGGAGCCAGACAGTATGACAGGGTTAAAAGCGTTTACAAGCTCGCCATCCGCTCCGGTTTCATTGCTTCAGTCACAGCGTTTTTACTGTTCCAGCTCATTCCGAGGCAGATCATCTCTCTTTTCGGAGCGGGCACAGAGCAATACTTCGGCTTTGCCGTATCCTATTTCCGGATCTATCTGTTCTTTACCTTTATCAACTGTATTCAGCCGATATCGTCCAACTTCTTCACCGCGGTTTGGAAGCCAAAGAAGGGTGTTTTTCTCTCTTTGACAAGGCAGATTATATTCCTCTTGCCTTTGATCATCATCTTTCCTTTGTTTATGGGTATCGACGGGATTATGTACGCAGGACCGGTAGCCGATTTCCTGGCAGCAGCCGTTTCCGGCGCTCTGATCATATCAGAGTTTCGCAATATGGGGAAGCACCCGCTGTCGATCCGTCCGGATTAACCAAGCTGCACAGGCAAGCCGAAAAAACAGCAAAATTCTACCGAAATATCTCCTTTCGTTGACCATGGTAAAATAACGTTACAGATTTTGTTAATACTAGTTTTAATAATTAATTGCATAGAATTATGTACTTCATATTGTTTTTCCACTTACATTTCATTAAAATCATTAAAAAAATATACTAAAATAGTATTGTAACGTGTGGTTCTGTCGAAGGTAAACCCTACTGTCAGCGCTGCATGTTTCATTTATAAAGAACGACCGGAAACTGTTAAAACGCTTTCCGGCATAAAGTAAGGTGATGATATGGCAGCCCTGACACGCTATTCAAATGTTGAATTATTGGATTTACCTGATTGCGGCGGGCTCCGCGAAAACGGAAAATGCAGTTGGCTCAAAGTCCCGATCTGTATCGGGGCGAGATGTCCATATTGCAAAGACACCAACAGCAATAAGAACAACGAGAAAGCGCGGTTGCGTTTGCAGTCACTGGATGAGGAAACGCAGACTCGTATTGCACTAAAATATTACGGGGGAACCCGGCCATGGGCGAATCCCGGTTCATCACCACGGAGGTGAATAAGAAAATGTATAAGGTTGGAGACCTGTTGTTCTACGGAAGCACAGGCACATGCAGAGTAGTGGACATTACTTCCCGTGATCCCGCGGGAGCGGAAAAGCCTCAGAAATATTACGTATTGTCCCCTTTATATCAGAATTACACTATCTATGTGCCCGTTAATACCACAAAAATTCCCATGCGCCCCATTATCTCAAAGGAGGAGGCGCACCGGCTCATCGACTTAATACCTTCAATCCGGGTCGAAATCTTTCATAGCCGCATTATAAATGAGTTGACACAACATTATAAGGCATCACTGGATACGCACGAATGTACTGATCTGCTCAAGCTGTGCATGAGCATCTATGCCAAAAAGCAAGCCGTGGAACAGCAAAAACGGAAATTCGGCGCCATAGACGAAAGATTTATGAATCGCGCCGAGGATCTTTTATTTGGAGAGCTGGCCGCTGCCCTTGATATTGAAAGGGAGCAAGTGACCGGTTATATCACGAACAGATTGAACAAAAAACGAAACGGTATCAATTATGAATACAGCCAATGAGCCGGCTGCTCATCACCGGTTCGGTTTGTAAATAATCATCAGTCAAACGAGGCCGCCTAGCAGGCGGCCTCGTTGCATTATCAAACAAGACAGGTATTACAAGTCGAAATAATGAGCAAATTCTGCCGGGTGGGGTATCCTATTGATTGCTGCCAGCTCAGCGCGCTTTTTTTCGATCCATGTGTTTAACAGCTTCTCGGGGAATACTCCGCCGCGAGGCAGGTATTCATGGTCTTTTTCCAGTGCGTCAAGGGCTTCGTCTAACGAGCGGGGCAGAGCTTCGAGCTTTTTCTGTTCTTCCGCGGAAAGGTTATAAAGATTATAGTCATATGGACCCCAGCCGTTTTCGTGCGGGTCCAGCTTGTTGATAATACCGTCGATTCCTGCCATAAGGATGGCAGCATAGGCATAGTAGGGGTTGCATGTCGCGTCCGGATTCCTCAGTTCAAAGCGCTTTGCTTCCGGTGATTTGGCATATGCGGGTATACGCACAACAGCGCTTCTGTTTGAAGTCGCGTAACCAATCGTTACCGGCGCCTCGTAACCCGGCACGAGTCGTTTGTATGAGTTTGTGG
>JAQVYO010000168.1 GCA_028708585.1 Oscillospiraceae bacterium | reverse complement strand
GTATAACCCATAGTAGTTGAATAGCCTTCGTGTCCTGCCGTTTCAGTTATGACCGCTGGTTGTATGCCCGCCTGCGCCCTTAAGGTAGCAAACGTATGCCTGCAACAGTGCGGATTTAATCTGCGAACACCGGCACGCACAAGCGCAACGTAATAGCTATTATAGAATACTTTCTCGTGCATTTCAAGTATTTTTTTATCTCCGGCCAAATAAAATTTTGCGACGATAGGATATATCTTTTCGCAGAAAGGTGTTGCTTGATTGGCCGAGGAATTTGTTGTTGCATTCTTTCAAAAAAATATTTTACCGCCCTTGCAGACCACAATATATATAAAACGCGTTGAGAGAGGCCCAGAGGGTCCTATCGAGCCGATGGGTTAAGATTTATGCGCATATCCTTTGTCCGGTTTGCATATACATGGACAACCGAAAAGGGAAGGGAGAGAGGACCGTGGATACCAATCGCCGGACAAATGCAGCAAGAAGCCGTCCGTCCGAACGCAGGAATGTTTCTTCACGCAGGGATGCCTCCTTTAAAAGAAAGATAGAATCAAAATCGATGCCTCCCCGGGAGCGCCGCCGACTGTTACAGTTAGCGGGCTGCATCCTCATTTTCCTAGCGGCTTATTTTGGAAAGGCTTATCTGCCATGGGAACAAGGGGCTATGGCAGAACTGATTTCCGCCGCCATCAACCAAAATATCGACTTTCAGGCAGCCTTTTCCGATCTTGGACAGGCGGTTTCCGATGGAAAGCCCATTGCGGAGACCCTGGGAGAGTTGTATGTCAATGTGTTCCGCCCGGATGAAACAGAGGCTGAGCCGGTGGCAAAGACCGGATACTGTATTTCGGAACTGAATTTTATGGCAGATGGGCAAAAAAATATGAAAGCAGTTGCAAACCGCCGGCTTACCATACTGGAGAACGACATGGCCTCTGCGTCAAAGAAAAAAAGCGTAGCAGCAGGAGAACAGCAGACGGCTCAGAACGGTACGGCAGCGTCAACGGCTCCCGCGCCTTCTGCCAGCCCGACGTCAAGTACCTCACCCAAGAAGACCGCGACCGCCAAAACAGAATCCAGCAATAAAACAGCCTCTCCCAAGGGAATCGATCAGATCAATTATAAGGGTAAAGCCCTCCCGGCCGGAACGAGTATGAAAAAAGAGAAATTAAACTTCATCTATTCCACTCCGGTTTTGGGCGTGATCGCTTCTGGGTTTGGCTATCGATCCCATCCTTTGTATGGTGATGTCAGATTCCATAATGGGGTGGACATTGCTGCGAATACGGGGACCCCCATCAAAGCCTTTGCAGACGGAACGGTGGATTATATCGGTGAGAGCGCAATTTATGGATTGTATACCCGCGTCAGCCATGCCGATCATACCACCTCTTTTTATGCCCATTGCAGTAAGCTTCTGGTGCAGAAAGGGCAAAAGGTGAAACTGGGAGAGGTAATTGCCAAGGCGGGCGCCACAGGTGACGCAACCGGACCGCATCTGCATTTTGAAATCCGTAAGAACGGTACGTTGTTAAATCCGCTCTATTACATTGACCGGCGGACCAAATGAAAATTGGAAAATTCAATGTGAGTGCCGGCTTTGTTTGCTTGATAGCAGCGCTGTATTATTTTGACCGCCAACAAATCCTGATCTGGTTTCTTTTGGCCTGTATGGTACATGAGGCTGGACACTGGTCTGCCATACGGTTTTCGGGCGGACAAGTGGACAGTATGCGCCTGACCGCCGCAGGTGCGGAAATGATTTTTGAAAACCATATTATTTTGCCTTATTACGCGGAACTGCTTACGGTTCTGGCAGGACCGACCGCCAATTTGCTGCTGGCCGTCGCAGCAGGAAAAGCGGCCAGGCTTTCCGGCGCCGACCCCCTTTATACATTGGCAGGAATCAGTACGGCTTTGGCGCTTTTTAATCTTCTGCCCGCTTTTCCACTAGATGGTGGGCAGGCGGTATTTCTCCTAATCTCCTGGATGGGGTTTCCAATTTGTGCAGGAAGGGTGCTGAATGTTTTGTCTCTTTTGACTGCTGCGGCGGTGACGGCAGCAGGCGGATTCCTTTTCTATTTCTGCGGAAATTTTACTTTGCTTCTGGTGGGCGCCTGGCTGCTGTCCCGAACGCTGGGTCTTCTGGGAAAAAACAGTTGTCAACATAGTCGTTTGGGTATAGAATAGATTTATTTAGCAAGCAGGGGAATTTGCATGAATTGGAAATTGGAACGCATTTTGCCGGAGGTGGAAAAACCGGCGCGATATACAGGCGGGGAATATAACCAGATAATAAAGGAAAGAGCGGATGTTGACCTGAGGTTTGCCCTTTGTTTTCCAGACACCTATGAAATCGGTATGTCCAATTTGGGTGTCCGCATTTTATACGGCCTGTTGAACGAAATAAACGGCGTTTGGTGCGAGCGGGTTTTTGCGCCATGGGGGGATATGGAAGCGGAGCTGAGAAAGGCAGCGATTCCGCTTTATGCTCTGGAAAGCGGCGATAACATTTCGGATTTTGATGTTTTGGGTTTTTCTCTTGGGTATGAACTGAGCTATACCAATGTGCTCAATGTGATGGATCTTTCCGGCATCCCCCTGCGATCGGACGCGCGAAATGGAAAGGACCCATTGATTATTGCGGGGGGGACCTGCGCCTATAATCCGGAGCCTTTGGCTCCGTTTATTGATTTGTTTGTTCTTGGGGAGGGAGAAGATGTGCTTCCGGAGTTGGTTTCCCTGCTGCGGAAAGCCAAACAGGAAGCCTGGGAAAAACCCTTTTTGCTGCGCAAAGCAGCCGAAATTTCCGGAATTTACGTTCCGTTGCTATATACGGTATCATATCATCCAGACGGAACGGTGAGAGAGGTTTCGCCCATAGACAAAGCGCCGCGAACAGTGATCAAACGAATTGTGCAGAATCTGGACGCATCGTATTTTCCGGACCACCCTATTGTCCCTTCCACTGAGGTCGTTCATGATCGGGTGATTCTGGAAGTGTTCCGGGGCTGCATTCGGGGCTGCCGCTTCTGTCAGGCGGGATATGCTTACCGGCCGGTGAGGGCCAAGTCGCAGAACCGGCTGCGGGAACAGGGAATTGCCGCCTGTCAGTCTACAGGATACCAGGAAATGACCTTGTCTTCCCTGAGCACCAGCGATTACCGGAACTTAAATGGACTATGCGATGATCTTTTAGCGTTTTGCGAGCCGCGCAGCATCAGTCTTAGCCTGCCTTCCCTGCGGGCGGACAATTTTTCTTTGGCGCTT
>JAQVYO010000167.1 GCA_028708585.1 Oscillospiraceae bacterium | reverse complement strand
AACTAGGATTCTTCTTCTCCGGGTTCCGCCCGGCCGGTTAGCCGGCCCGCTACTGTTTCCGGCAAAATGGCAGATAAAATGACATGATCGCTGTCCATAATAATAACAGCTCGGGTACGGCGTCCGTATGTTGCGTCAATCAGTCTTCCCCTGTCTCGGGCCTCCTGAATGATTCGTTTGATGGGGGCGGACTCCGGACTGACCAAAGCGATAAGGCGGCTGGCAGAAATCATATTTCCAAATCCGATATTAATGAGCTTCAAACAAAACACGCTCCCTATTCAATATTTTGTACTTGTTCTCGGACCTTTTCCAATTCGGCCTTGATATCTACCACCAGTCGGGCCATTTCCACATCATTACCCTTGGAGCCAATGGTATTGACTTCCCGATTGAGTTCCTGAAGCAGAAAATCCAGCTTGCGCCCCACAGGTCCGTCGGAGTTCAGAAGATCCGCCGCCTGATCCAGATGGCTGCGCAAGCGTACGATTTCCTCATTAACAGAAACTTTATCTGCAAATAGCGCCACCTCGGTCAATATTCTGGCTTCATCAACGGCTGTATGTTCCAAAATCTCGCGCATTTTCTGTTCCAGCCTGTTCCGGTATTCCGTCACGGTCTGCGGAGATCGAAGCTCAGCTTGGTCTGCCAATGAGGAAAGCAGTGAAAGCCGGCCTTTGATGTCCTCTACCAGCCGGTTTCCTTCCCGGCGGCGCATCAATGCATGATTTTCCAGCGCGAGATCCAATACCGCACAGATATCCGCCGTTAACATCTCCGTATCCGGTTGTTCCTTTTCCATAATGAATACGTCCGGAAACCGGGAAAGGGCGGAAACGGTAAGATCATTTTCCAGTCCAAACGCCTCGCCCATCATCTGCATAGCGTTTAAATACCCTTCCGCCACCGGACGGTTGAGAGAAACGGAGACATTCTCCGCTCCGCGTTGATCTACGCTGATGAAAACATCTACTTTTCCCCGGGAAATGTATTTTTGCACCCTGGCTTTCACTGATTCCTCAGCAAAAAAATAGAGGCGGGGAAGCTTTACCGTACAGTCCAAATATCGGTTGTTTACCGAACGCAGCTCCACGGCAATCGTACGATTGTGCAGAGTTTTTTCTACCCTGCCATACCCTGTCATGCTGAAAATCACAAGGAAAGCTCCTTTCCAAATTACGAACTGGCGGATTATGGTTATGCGCCAGTTCGTCAAACAGGAGGCATCCACTTCCTTTATGGACACCCTGCCATATTTTTATTCATTTGCGGTCCGCCGTCTGAAGCGAAAAAGAAAAAATGGAAGCAAGCGACACGCCGAAGCGCTTCAAGGGCTTCCCTGGTTTCCATTGAGCGTAAAGGAAAACCCATTATTTCCGATTGCGCAAATGGAGGATTCGTTTTTGGTATCGGAAAATCAGTCCAGAAAAACAAAGGTCATATAGGATAAAAAGAACATTGCCAACGATATAAATCAAAACGGCGGGAAAAATACCGGAGGTCAGCGTGGACATAAAAAGAGTTCTGAAAGAAAAATAAAGCAGGCTTACAAGCCCGTTAAACAGCGCAAGCTTACAAAGCCATTCCAGAAAACAATTAGAAAGCCGTTCGATCAAGCTTTTGAGCATAGGATAATGGCCAAACAAAACAATGTAAAGCAGAGCGCATTCTTTTGATGGAAGCAGCAGCAGAGAAAGGATCCCGGTTCCCACATAGCAAAAAAGGCCGGTGCCAATGCCAGACGCGATCACTGCAACTGCGGGAAGCAAGCCTGCAATTGCAACGGCTCCCGCCTTCCCAGATGGAAGGTAAGCCGCAAAATAAAGAATCATCAGCGACAATGCGGTTAAAGCCGCGGAAAGGGTAATTGGGAAAGCACCCTTTCGTTTTTTTGGTTTCCCTGATTGAATTGCCATCTTAGCAGCCATGCCCGTCGCAAAGGCAATTGAGGCACAGCATTGTTGAGCAGCAATCGCATGTGCTGAACCCGCCCATGCCGCCATAGTCAGCAGGGCGGTAAGTTTGCCCGCCCGTTTGCATATAATTTAAGGCTTGCCGGTATTCCAAATTTCCAGGGGCCATACTGCAGGCCGTCTGATAATTTTGACGCGCTTCATCCAACCAGCCCCTGCGGTATGCGATGCTCCCGGAAAGAAAATACCATTCGGCCGTGCGAGAAGGCGCCTGATTCAAAAAGCTCTCCGCCTGCTCCAAGTCACCCCGGTTAATGGCATTTCGCACTTGCGCGTAAACAGCGGCACCGGATGCGCCGCTATAATTTCCGTTGCCATAATATCCGCCGTATCCTCCGCCGGGCGAACTGCCGGATGAACCATTTTTACCGCCTCTCATTTTCATAATGGTGTCATATGCTTCGTTGATTTCCTTCATTTTTTCTTCTGCAAGATCGGCCAGAGGGTTATCACGGTAGTTATCCGGATGATATTTCCGAGCCAGCTCCCGATAGGCCCGTTTTACATCTTCGTCACTGACATTTGAGGATATACCCAACACGCCATATGGGTCATTCATACATAAATTCTCCTAATTCTTCGTTTCCAAGTTGGTCCCTCGCTGAACGAATGGAACCAAAAGCCGTGCCGGATCCTTCAAAACCGGGCGCGGGACTTTTTTTGTTTGATGCGAAGCCCTTTCAATATATTGCTTCCGGCCATCGGGAGGCCCAGATAAAGAATATTTCCAATGATATCCGACCAGCGGCCAAAATCCGCCAATTGATACGCCGAATCCGCCAGATTCAGGGAATGACGCATGGTCATTTCAAGGGCCTTCTGTTCTTCGTCATTCAATTCCGGCTTGGCGAGAGAAAAACGGGCGGTCAACGGATTGTACCTTTTCCGGTAAAAATCTTCCTTCAAATCGTCATAGGCATCCGCCAAATAAATCCATCTGCCAACATGGTAAAGGATCTGCTCGACAGGCCGGCGGTTTTCTTCTTTGGCAACGGCTTTTCCGGCCGCTTTCAGGATTCTTGCAAAGGTATCCGCCGCCCGATCCAAAGAAGTACATGAGCTATTTTCCAGGACACGAAGTTCCTGTAAACAAGTGCGCACTTCCAGTTCAAAATCCGGTTTGCGCCGGACGGCTTTCCCATAGGAAAAATAAAGCAAAACGCAGAGAATCCGCGGCGCAATGGAGCGAAAAAATCCATTGTCTTGAATGTTGTCTTTTAATTTCCAATAGGCCAATATTACGCTTTCATCCGCCGCGGCCATAAATGCGGGGGTCAAAGCGCATACCTTTCGCTTTTGGATGGGATTCGCG
>JAQVYO010000031.1 GCA_028708585.1 Oscillospiraceae bacterium | reverse complement strand
GGATAGAGCGGTGGTTTTCCCGGTTCCGTTTCCCCCTAAAATACAGTAAAGCTGCCCTTGGTTCACTTCCAGAGACAAGCCTTTGATGGTGTCTGGCAAGTTTTTATCATATTTAAACCAGACGTCTTTTAAGCGGACAGCGGGAGGATCCGCGCTCTTTTTGGCATGACGCACAGAAGCGGTATGGGAGACGCTGGAGGAAGAAGGTTTCCGGCAGGCGGCGGACTTGTGAAGCGGAAGGGAATCCAGCCATTTTCGCCCGTCCCGGACGGTTACAGGACAGGGAAGGCTGCTTTTCACACCTGCGTAAACCCGCATGGGGACGGGCATTGCAAAGAACATGGGGTGGTTTTGCTTTTTGAGCGCTTCTCCAACCGCCTGGGGCGTATCGTCCGCAATGATTTTCCCCTTTTCCAGGACGAGGACCCGGTCGGACATGGGAAGCACTTCTTCCAGCCGATGCTCGGTCAAAATGATGGTTGTGCCCAGCGCGCGATTGATTTTTTGAACTGTTTCCAGAAAATCGGCGGCGGCGATTGGGTCTAGCTGGCTTGTTGGCTCGTCTAGAATCAAAACGGAAGGCTGCATTGCCATAACGGAAGCAAGGTTCAAAAGCTGTTTTTCCCCGCCGGAAAGCGCGTTTACATCTTTTGAAAACCAGTGCTGAATACCGAAAAAGCTGGCCATCTCTGCCACCCGCAGTCGGATAGTTGGGTTGTCATAACCCAGCGATTCCAGTCCGAACGCCAGCTCATGCCAGACCTTGTCCGTGACGATCTGGCTGTCCGGCGTTTGCAGCACAAACCCGATTTCCGCCGCCTGTGTGCCCGGATCCATCTGCGCAAGGGAAATTCCAGAAAAGAGAAGCTCGCCTTTTTTGGTTCCATGTGGGGTGAGGACAGGCTTCAAATGCCGCAGAAAGGTGGTTTTTCCGCAGCCGGAGGCGCCGCAGATCGTGACAAATTCCCCCTGCTGCACCGTTAGGCTGATATCGTTCAGCGCCGGCGCTGCGGCAAGGGGATAGGTAAACGTTAAGTTTTTGATCTGATAGAGTTCCATTTGAATTCCTCCCAGGCATCGATAATAACGGGGATGAGGCAGAGTCCCAGATAGGCGGCGTATAAAATAAAGCTGAACGAGGTCGTTTCCGGGATCTTGACAGAAGGGAAAAATCGCATGGTGGTCTGTCCCGAAAAAGTTCCGGATAAAACGAAAACAGTCAAAATCAGGATACTGGTGAGAGCGGTGCCGTCCCTGCCGTCAAAACGGTAGATGGAGAAGCTGGTGCGGCCGGGAAGACCATATCCCCGGGATTTCATGGAGTCCGCCGTTTCAACGGCGGACTCCAGCGCCCATGTGGTCATGATAGATAAAATTCTGATGCCGTTTTTCACGCGTTGTATGATGGTTCCACTAGAAATATCCCGCCCGATGCACTTCTGGGCATTGGATATGGCTTTGATCTGGGCCTTATATCGGGGCACGAAACGCAGCACCATAGAAAAAATTAGGGAAAAAGAGGGGAGGATGCGCCCAAACAGGTAAATAAACTTATCCGAGGACATAATGGTATTGTAACAGGAAAACCAAAGGATCACGGAGACAAACATGGCGGCCGCCGACACGCCGTACAAGATCGATTCCAGTGTTATGGGATTTCCGCTGGGCAGGTAAAACAAGATTGTGTTTCCCGCATGGTTGAACGAGGGATTGAGGAGAGCCATGAAAAGAAGCAGCGGCAGAAGATGCAACAGGTTGAACCGCAGCGATTTTCTGCCGTTTAAAACGATAGAATAGCAAAATCCGGAAACCAAAGAAATGGTAAGGAATACGGGGTGCATCAAAAACATGGAGAAGATCAAAACGGCGGCAAACCAGGTAAAATTGACAATAGGGTGAAAGGTGGAAAACGCATCGTTCATGAACCTCGTCCTCCGTTTTTCAAATAATCGCCGCCCACGTCCCGGCCAAGATCACAGGTATAGATCAAGTCCACAACATCGCCTTCTTTTAGAAGATACCTGCTGCACCCGTAATTTGGGAATGTGCCGTTTACCTGATACATCCAGCCGGACAGTTCTCCGCAGTCAAATTCATAGATGTTTCCGATGCCCTCAATATAATTGGAGTGGTAGATGGGCACTGCAGAAAATTCCATGGGAATGCCTGCTTTTTTCATTTCCCGCTGAAGGATGTGAAAGACGGTTTCCCCCGGATAAAATGTGACCTTTGCGGCGGGGAAAATCACGCCGCCCGGCGGCAGGGCTTCCAGTGTGTCTGGATTGAACCGGCTTGTGTTGCTTAAAATGGTTTTGCAGGTGACTGAAAGAGTGCATGTTTGCGCCTTGGCCTCTGGCGATTGGGCCGCTTTTGAAACGGAAGGGGATTGGCTGGACTGGTTCGGAGGAGCAGATGAAATGCTTTGAGGGCCTTTGGAGGAATGTCCCGATTTCTCCTGCGGTTTTGCTTCCTTCCCGCCGCTTGGATCTTTTTGCTGCCCCGGATCTGTTTGTCCGGCTGCGGCAGGTTTGCCAGACTGCAGCCCGGGGGCCTCTGTAGCCGGAGCCGCGTTATCCTGGCCGCCCCCGGACGGAGTTGCGGACGAGATTGGGGCCAATTGGCCGGAAGTTTCCATGGCGGAACCGCTGGTTTCGTTTGGAGAACCGCCGAGCAGAGCGTAGGAAACCGCCAGGGCACAGAGGACAATACAGGCGGCAATGATTTTATTTTTTGTAATTTTTCGTTTCAAGTTGCATCCACCTTTGCAAGCAGAGTCAGACCAGCCGCGCTTTTTGCAGCATTTGATCCGCCATGCCGGCGATTTCCGACCGGGTAACGTCCTTTTGGGGCTGGATGAGCAGCATGCTCTGAGAAAGAATATCGTTTTGATAACAGAAGGCAAGGGCGTTTCTGGCCCACAGAGCGCTTTTGGTGTAATCCGGGAACTGCGCAAGAAGATCCAGAGTTTCCGCGTCGGTCATATCCGTTTCCAGGCCGCAGAGCCGGGCGGCTCTCATCACCATGACAGCCGCCTGTTCGCGAGTAATGGTCTGATTGGGGGAAAAAGCCGTTTTGGAGATCCCGTTTACAATTTGATAGGCGCTGGCCGTTCCGACATATGGAGCATACCAGCTAGCCTTCGGGACATCGGAAAAACCGGAGGAGCCGGACGGGACAAGGCCAAGCGCCCGAACCATGACAGCCGCAAATTCCGCCCTTGTCATTGTGCGGTTGGGCTGAAAAACGCTGCTGCCAACGCCGTTTATGATGCCGCGTGCCGCCAGAGCTTCGATTGCCTTTTGGAAGGAGTCGCCCGAAATGTCCTCAAAAGTTTTGCCGGGATAAAGAACGGGGAGCTTTTTTACGTCTTGATTTTTGTTGGGCAGGCCTTGGCTGCCGCTGTTTTGGCCGGCAGTCCGGTCGGTGGCATCGCTCATGTCATACAAAGCATTTTTTCCGTTTAAAAAGCGTTCGTACGCAACCAGCGCATAAAAGCCCTGTTCAGTGGCCATGCCGTTGGGAATTTTGTCCCCCTCTATATGACGAAACCCTCCTCCCGGCACATAAAAGGTCATCAAATTATCCAGAACCGAGCTGCCGTTTTTGATAAACCGGCTGTCTGAACCGGGGTCGATGCCAAGAGCGGTTAAAGCGACAACAACCTGCGCCGCGCTTTCCGCGTCTTCTGTCCGGCTGCTTTCATATCCGCCGTTTTTGTTTTGTACATTGGAAAGGGAGAGAACGGCTTTCTGAACCATGTTCTTTACATCGCTTTGGTTTTGATAGGGGGAAAGGGCTTGGAGCGCCATGGCGGTGACGTCCGGATCTGCCGTGGTTCCATCCAAGGAAAAGCCCCCAGCAGGCAACTGCTGGGACTTAAGTTTCTGGATCAGCAATTGGCGCGTGGCTTTCACTGTCCCCTCCGCTGGCGCCGGGATCGGATAGTTGCCGGAATCCAGCGCAATCAAAGCATAAGAAACTCCGTTGACACCCTGGGCGGTTACCTTTTGGTAATCGCTCAGACTCTGGAGCATATTATATCCGCCAACATCCGAAGGGTCTTTACCGATCGCGGTCAACGCAAGAACGACCCTTGCATATTCCGTGTATTTTGTGCTGCTTAGAACGCCGTTTTTTTGCTGAACATAAGAAATCAGCGTCTGATAATAATCACTGTACCAGCTTGTGGGAACACTGCAATCCGAGCGGGCAAGGCCCAAAACTGCCCATTCACCGCCAATAGAGCCTACCTCCGGGTGCACAGCGGTTTTTTGCAGGTAAGTTCCCGTCTCTGCTAAGGCGCTTTTTATGGATGGGGACGCTCCGGCGGTTGCGGCGGCGAATCCGGAGCAGAAATTACCGCAAAGGATGCAGACGGCGAGAAAAACGGAAACAATACGAAGCTGTTTCAATGACATCATTCCTTTCTCAGAGAAAGACGGTTCCCCCCGCAAGAAGGAAAGAAGGATTATGCTCCTCTTGCGGGAGAAAAGATTATAGGGAAAGCAGGTTATAGAGGACCTGAACCGCCTGCGCGCGAGAGGCGGTTTCTTGGGGAAGGAGTTTTCCGCCCGCTCCATTGACTACGCCGCTGCTCACAAGGGCTTCCATGGGGTCCCTTGCAAATTCGGAAATTTCACAGGCATCGGAAAAGCTTGTCAGAGAAGTTCCGGATGTGCCGCCGGGCAGTTCGCCGATTGCGCTGAGGGTGTGGTAGAGCAATGTAAAAAATTCCTGCCTTGTAACAATGCGCTCCGGAAGAAACGCATTGCCGCCAACGCCGGATGTGATCCCTAGGCGTTTTGCGGCCGACAGGTAATTTGTATAATAGGTATTCCCCGCGTCGGAGAAGTTGCCGGCGGAAGAATCGTCCGGCACGATTCCGTAAGCCCGCATCAGCAACACGATGGACTGCCCTCTTGTAAGCGGAGCCTCCGGGCTGAACATATGATTTCCGGTTCCCGTTGTAATGTCCCGGGCGGCACAGAAAGTCAGGGCATTTGCATACCATGCATTTTCGGCCGCGTCGGTAAAGTCTGGTTTGCGGTAGCCCACGGCATAGGTGGAAAATTGGGAAACGGTAAAGTCCGCGCAGCCCGCCTTTGCATCGTATGAGCTCCGCAAAGTCTGAAGTGTTCCGGAAGGAGAGAGGCAGAACGCAACCAAGGCGTTTTTGTTTTCGTCCGGCGCAAGGACATAGGGGATGCGGACCTGCGCCCGCCCGTCTCCAAATGTGGAAATGACACGGTCTCCTGCGGCCATGGAAAAGCGGTAGACAGGTCTTTCGCCAACAATCTTCCGGTCTTGGGCGTCCAAATTGGCGCTGCTTGCCTTGGAAACAAGGAGGGTAACGGACGTGCCCCCGGAAAGGGTGCTGATCTGCTGAATCGCCTTGCAGTCAAATGTCAGATCGGCAAAACCGGTTTCGATGCGAAGGGACAGGTATTTTTTGTTTGCCAGCGCGTTTATGGTGGACTGGGGAAGCGTGACGCTCGTACCTTGGGCGCCGTCCGGAAGATCCACCGATAAAACCGCTTGGGCGCCGCCTGTGTCTTTTTGGGCCGCAATGCTTTGATTGAATTGGTTGAGTATGGCACCGGAAAGAAGGGCATCGGCAATGCCGGCGCTTTGGTTTAAGGCGGCCGTTATATGGGCTGCGGGGTATTGAGAGGAAGGGCTGGAAGGGGAATCGTCGTCGTTTGTATAGTCACTGGTGTAGCAGAGGGTGATTTGCTCATCCCCGGAAAGAGCATAGGAACTGACGCTCGTGCCGGGAGCGGACCCGTTGATGAAATATTTCCATCCGGAATTTGGCCCTTTGTCCAGCTCCGCCAGGCCATTGACGCTGGAAATATAGATTCCCAAGGAGGTTTCACTGGCCACATAGTCAAGGCCGGTATTGTCCAAAGCTTTTTTGATGGCAGCCCACGCGGAAGAGCTTTTGGGAACGGTAACGGAAGCGTTTTCGATCCAGACGCTGTTGTTGTCGCCGATGACGGATACGGTTGCGTGGATGGCGGACGGAGCGGGGGAGGAGGGCGAAAGAGGAACCGAAATCGTCAGGCCGCTGCCGGAGATATTGTCTTCGGCAACTTGAAAGCTTCCAGAGTAAGTCGTATATCCGCAAAGGCTCACCGTGTAGGAATAGGTTCCGGTGGGCAGATAGTAAACGCCGGCCGCCCCGGTGGAAACCGCCGCGCCTTTGCTGTTTTGAACTGCGATGACAGGATATTCGGTGGTAGATGCGGTGGGATCATAAAAAGAAGAGGGAGACACATTAAAGGTGATCTTGGCCTTGTCGGTCCGTTCTTCCCGATTGTTTTGAACGGCAAAAAGAGATCCGGAATCGTTGGTATAGTAAAGAACGCCGTCAGTGTCCGCAATCAGACTGGAAAGGCAGTATTGCGGCAGGGAAGGGGTGTAGAGCGTTTCATAGGAAACGTTGGCGCCGTCGTCCGCAAGAACGACGAGTTCGCCACGGGGAGAATTGACGGCAAAATAGGCATAGGCGGTTCCGTTATAAGCTGTGGTCAGCAATGCGGAGGACTGAACCGGACCGCTGGCCGCTTCATGAGACACCAAGGATAGGTTGTCCGCGTCGAATACATAGATACCGTCGCTGGCGCCCACATAAATTCTGCCGTTTTGGACAACCGGCGTACTGCTGCTGCTTCCGGATGTGAATTGACAGGAGCACGCCACAGTGAGCAGGCCGGCGCCTTGGTCAATAGAAACTTTATAAAGGCAGCCGCTATTGGTGGTGAAATAGAGATAGGCGCCGTCGTATGCAATGGAAGAGCGGATCTTCCCCGTGACGGAAAGCGTGCCGGAAGGGGATGCATAACCGCTGGAGCCGGTTTTGATCGAAGAAAGGGTTCCGCTGTCGCTGCCGAACACCACATAGTCCCCGGCGAGAACAGCACCCGCCCAGTATCTCGCGTCTGCTGCGCCGCCATACAGGGTCCATTTGTTGGTCCCGTCCACGGCACTGATTGCGGAGTAGCCTCCATAAGAACCGAGGGTATAATTGCTGTCTCCATAATCGCCTACATAGAGAGTTTTGGCGGCGGCGTCATAGAGAATTGGGGTACTGGCCATATAGTTTCCGTACACGGATATAGGGGCGGACCAAACCCGCTCCATGGTGAGGGCGTCAAATGAATCAATGCCGGAAACGGTTGCAACAAAAATTTTCCCGTCTCCAAAAGCAATTTGCGGCACATAACTGATGTCTGTGGACAGTGGCGTCGTGGTCAGAATCCGCCCGGTGTTTTTGTCGATTTTGGAAAGTCCGTGTTCCGTTGCAGCATAGAGGTACTCGTCATACAAGACAAGGTTGGAGGCGGATAAGGATCCATAAGCGCCGAGGCTGCCAAGAGAGACCGCCCATTTCTCCTTCGCCTGCCAGGCGCCTGTTGCGGTTTCGGAGGATATGATTGCCATATTGCTGGCAGGATCCCGGAAGGAGGGCCACTGGGCTGTAGATGCCGCGGGATTGGCGAGACGGTCCGCCGCGATATCCAGATTGGCCCCCTTTACCGTGAAGCTGCCAAAAAAGCTGTGGTAGCCGCTTCTGCTGATGATATAGGTGTAAGCTCCGTTTTGCAGATCGTATGTATAGACTCCGCCGGAAGTGGAAACCGCGGTTTGCTTTGCCCCATCCTCATCTTTGACCACAACGGTTTCCTCTGCGGCGCCGCCCGGAGTAATGGAGATTTTGTAACCGACCTGCGCACCCAACACGATTTGCCGGGATGCGGGGCCGTCTAAGGAAAAGGCGCCGCTGGAAGAATGATATCCGTCCGCGTTGGCTTCATACCGGTATATGCCGTTGGGAAGCCGGTAAGAATAGGTACCGGAATCAACCTGATAGGGGGAGTATCTTCCGCCCGAATCGTCGGTTAAAGTAAGACGGGCGTTTGAAAGGATGTTGGCTCCGTCCGTTACAGCAAGGCTGAGGTTGGACAGTGCAGCCCCTTCCCCGGTTACAACCGCCTGGCATTGCGCGAAAGTATAGCCGGAGGACAAGGTAAGCGTGTAAGTTCCCGGCTTGGATAGGATAATGTTTGCCTTCCCCTCGGCATCCGTTACGGCAAGGGGCGTTGGCGTTTGATTGTCCGGACCGGTTTCATAAACGGTGGCGCCGGACAATGGGGCGGCGACTGTGCGATAATCCTGGTCATATCCGATGGTCTGGACTTCAATGGGAATGGCGCTTCCCGCCGCGCCGGAAACGGAGTTGTTTGCAAACCAAGCGAAAAACTGGTAGCCGTAATTTGAGCTGGAGCCTGTATATTTATCGTAGTAGAGAACATAGGTGTCGCCGGCGGCAATGGCGTGGGCGTTTAAGGAACCGCCGTCATAGTTCCCGGAAGCACTGATGGCCAAGGACCCCCAATAATCGGAAGCAGAAGGGGCAATGCCTGCGATTTTTCCGATATAGTAGGAGCCGTATTGCGTGTTGTAGGCAATCTGATAGCTGCCGGAATCATATCCGTTTTGCTCAGTGGCATGGAGCACCGCATCCAGCGCATTGATTTCGGTGCTGCTGTCATTGGCGTCTTGGGTGCAGTCTGTCACATCGTCTATATGGACCGTTGTGTTGAGGATGACGCTGTTTTCCCCGATGATCCGCACGGTCACAAAATTTTGTGAGGATGCCAGCGCCGTGACCGGAAGTAGGCTCAGCACCATCAAAACCGCGAGAATAGCGGATATCCATTTGCCTGCGTATTTTTTCATCTTTTCTTCCTCCAAATAGCCTCTTAAAATAGTCCCTTCCGGGGTATGAAAACGGCTGAGTCCCCCTTTGTTCCCCCGGATTTTTGCGGGGGTTTCTTTGTCTGCCTGTTTTAAGAGCGCTTTTTGAAAAAAAAACCGTGCAAAACAATGCAAATTGTTTTGACGGATATTTGCAAAACAGCACAAGTAGCGCCCCATCCAAGAGACTTCTGACACAAAGTAAGTATCCTGACTCAGCATCCTCGCGGCTTTTCGCCTTCTCGGTGCGCTTGGCGCCAATGGCATTATGAAAAGCGCTCCGCATTCACAGTGGCCGGCCCGTCCGGGAATTTCACCCGGTTCCATAACTTTGTGTATTCGTTATTCAGTTTTGGATCTATTAGGATGGCCCTGCCCGCTGGACTTGCTAAGCCGAGGCCCAAATCTGTTTGCATGGCGGCTGATCTGAGAAGAAACATGGAAAGGCAATGATGTACAATGAAAGACTTCCCATATCTTAAGGGAAATCGTTGCATTTATGAAAACGATTACTGCAGCTTCGCATTTTCCACATATGCTTTTACTGCTTCAAAGCTTTCCTGGCTGATGACATGTTCGATCCGGCAGGCGTCCTCGCTGGCAACGGACCGTTCCACGCCCAAATGCATCAGCCAACCGGAAATGAGGGTGTGCCGCTCATAAATCGTTTCGGCAATTTTTTTCCCTGGTTCGGTGAGGGTAATATATCCGTCACCGTCCATTTCAATATAGCCGTTGTTACGCAAGTTTTTCATAGCGACGCTGACGCTGGACTTTTTGTACTCTAGTTCGCCTACAATATCAATGGAACGGACTTGCGGATTTTTTTTACTTAAAATCAAAATGGTTTCCAGATACATTTCGGCGGATTCCTGCGTTTTCATAAATGTTGTCTCCTTCCACCGGTTTTGGGCTGCTTCCCGTAGACTAGAATAACATAGGATAGGATAAAAAGCAAAAACGTCATGAGAACTGCTATAGCAGAGGGGAGATACTGCCTTGCGTATCTCCCCTAGGGCTAAAAGGCAGGTTACAGCAATACAGACGACGTGTAATCCACTTTAATACCGCCGTCTTTCGTTCTGGAAAATTTTGCCTTATTTCCATTTCCATCTTCGATTGTCATTTTCTCCAGCTTATATCCTGTGAAGAAGTTTAGAGCGTCCGATTCAACAAACGCCGCCCATTTTTTGATGTTGGCTTTCTCCGGCTCAAATTCTTCTTCCATGGTTTTGGCTTCGTTTTCCGTATTCATAGTACGTCCTCCTGCAAAGCTAGTATATTTTTATTATAGCATATGGGGCGGCGATCGGTAAAGGAAAATCAAGCGAAACGGCGGCAGAACGTGGACAATAGAGAAGCCGGATTATTTTTACCTGCTGTGGGCGCCGAAAAAGGACGCAGCAAATGGCTCGCTTTGCTGGAACCACGTTTTTCCCTTGCCTGCGGCCCTGAAACCGGGGTGCTTTTATTGGAACAGCGGCGTACTGAAATACCGTTCCGCCGTATCAGGTAAAATCGTGACCACCGTTTTACCTGCCCCAAGTTCCTTGGCCAGCTTTAAAGCCGCTGCAACATTGGTTCCGCTGGAAATACCGCACATAAGCCCTTCCAGCCGGGCCAAATCTTTAGCGGTCCGAATTGCCTCATTATCCGAAACGATATAAATAGAATCATAAATATCCTGGTTTAAATTTTCGGGGATCAATCCGTCGCCAATTCCCATTTGCAGGTGCGTTCCAATATGCCCGCCTGCAAGAATTGCGCCATTTTCCGGTTCCACTGCCCAAATGCGAATATTGGGATTTTGCGCTTTGAGTACCTCGCCAATGCCGGAAATCGTTCCCCCTGTACCGACTCCCGAGCAAAAGCCGTCAATCTTCACTGCCGCCTGCTCCATAATTTCCAACGCTGTATGCCGCTTATGGGTCAGAGGGTTTTCGGGGTTGGAGAATTGCTGGGGGATAAACACCCGGGGATCGTTTTTGGCCATTTCATCTGCTGTTTTCAGGCATTCTTCCATACATGCCCCAATGTTTCCATCGTCATGAATCAGCTGAGCGGCGGCCCCATAATGTTCGACCAGCATGCGGCGCTCCTGGCTGACCGAATCCGGCATAATGATAATGGTTTTATACCCTTTTACGGCTCCTACCAGTGCAAGGCCAATTCCCTGGTTTCCGCTGGTTGGCTCCACAATGATGGTGTCGGGATGAATGATTCCGGCTCGCTCCCCGGCTTCGATCATGTTTAGTGCCGTCCTTGTTTTTATGGAGCCGCCCACATTTAGACCTTCATATTTTACCAGGACCTGCGCATCCTCCAGCCCTGTCATCCGATTGAGACGAACAAGCGGCGTATGCCCCAGCGCCTCTAAAATGGTATTGTAAATCACGAACGCTCCCTTCCGCCGGCCCGATACCGGCAACTCTTTATTGATTCCGAAAGGCATACCAATCATTTCGCACCTTATATCAAGATACGAAATCAAGCGGATGAAGTTTCCGGAAGGTTTTCTTTTTTACTATTATATCGTAATTTTATACAAATGAAAAGCAATCAGCAAAAAAAACACGGGCCATCTTACCGCCAAATGGATCCCCAATATTTGATTTTGGCAGCTTATCAGCGCTTGGCGCCAATGGTTGGGAGTGTGGCATTTTGGCGGTTGCTTTGGTTGAACGAAAAAATCCAGGTTTTTATCACCTGACCTTTTTTGACCAGATGGAAAATTGCCGCTCTGTTGATGACGATGCCCGGATGTGCCTGTCTCCGGCGCTCTAGGGCAGGCGGGGACGTTTTCATCCAATGGGATTTTATTCGGCGTTGGATCTGGCTTTGGCTACGCCCATTGGAATTTTGTTCTTTCATGAACAAATGACGCTCGTTCAGTTTGTCGGCATGGCTCTGATCCTGAGAGCTGTTATTTTAATTGGCCTTGAAGGGAAGAAGGGGCCGGCTTCGGATCAAAAAGAGGCCGTTCCATCGGACAAGGCCACGTTTCGCGATGTTTTTCAGTTGACAAAGCTGCTGGCCTGTGGTATTATTTCGCTTGTATCCTATCGCCCGTGAATGCGCAAGCCTCCAAAATGGAGAGATGTCCGAGTGGTTTATGGAGCTGGTCTTGAAAACCAGTGACCCGAAAGGGCCGAGGGTTCGAATCCCTCTCTCTCCGCCAAGCCTTATCGGATCAGGTCAGCAAGCGGGTTGGGGGCAAGTGATATTCCGTACATGGAGAAGTACCCAAGTGGCCGAAGGGGCTCCCCTGCTAAGGGAGTAGACGGGGTAACTCGTGCGAGGGTTCAAATCCCTCCTTCTCCGCCAAAATTTTAGGTAGTTTATAGATGCCATGCGGTCAAAGCCGCATGGCATCGGCCTTTTTGGGGCATTTGCCCTCCCATTTTCCGCCCTTCAATTTCACAGATGGCATCGGCCATTTTCGGCATACTGGAGGGATTTGAACCACCGTAAACAGCTGAATACGGAAATCCGGCATAATGAGCGGGCGTATTTTCAAACGAAGATACGCCCGCTTTTTTTATGCCCTTTTTCAGTTTCGCTTCCTTGAAAAAAAAGAATGGAGGAAATCAAAATGGCAAACGAAACAATGCGTATTTTTTTTCCTCTGAAAATTTTCACTTATCCTCAGCATGACTGCTCCGAGGATGAGCGGGAGGACATCTGCCAAATCCTTCGCGTGAAAAAGTGCGTCGCCAAGAATGATCGGCAGGCAACATCAAAGACATTGCCCGGATTGTTCCACCCGAAAATCCATGGCATAAGCGCTAGGTGCGCGGTGCTTGAAACGGGTAAAAACTCTGTGATTCCCTGGACAATACCATAGAGGATGGCTTGAATCATACTCATACTTTCGACTCCTTTACCGCTTCTTAACAGAATCCTGCGTCCTGTGTTTTCCTATGCTTCGTTTGATTTGGAAAAGCAGCACGAGAAGAAGCGCCAGCACCACAAACGCCGCAAGCAGACAAGACCCCATGGCCGCTGTCAGAGCAGAAACTTCAAACAGCCGTGGGAGCACCCACAGCGCACCGAAAGCGCCCAACACCATCGTCACACAGATAAATGCACGCAGCTTAGTAAACGGAATGCAGCTTTTGATAACCGACAGCATCGACACGAGAATCAAAAGCAGGTACATGACCGTCTGTCTTTGCCGTGTGTCAAACGGCACGGTAAGGCTGATAAAGATGATTCCCGCTGTAATCGTCAGTGCAAACGGCGCCGCATTCTCCAACGCTGTCTTTAAGAAGGAACCCCGGATTCTCCTGGTATCCGATTCAAAGATCGTCAGAAAAGACGGATACGCTTCAATAAAGGCATCAACCAGTGTAATCTGAATGGGAATAAACGGGAAAGGCGTATTCAGCAGCAGGCAGAAGCAGGAGAGCAGCAGGGAATAGATCGTCTTAATAAAGAACACGCCCGCTGTCCGGGTCACATTATGGATTACCATTCTGCCTTCCAGCACCACCTGCGGCAGATTGGCAAAATCCGAATCCAACAGCACAATCTGCGAAATCTGACGGCTGGCATCACTGCCTTCGGCTATGGCAATGGAACAATCCGCCTCTCTAAGCGCCAACAGGTCATTCACACCGTCGCCGGTCATGGCAACCTGGTGCCCACCGCGTTTCATGGCCTGCACAAGCAACTGCTTTTGTTTTGGTGTCACCCGTGCAAACACGGTGTATTTTTGGCAGAGGCTGTCGTAATCCGCATCCTCCCCAAAGGCAGACAAATCAACTGCGTTTTCCCACGACTTCAGTCCCGCTTTCTGCGCAATCATCGATACCGTTTTGACATGATCACCGGAAATGATTTTTACATTCACGCCCTCTTTCCGGAAATACTCCAGCGTTTTCGCGGCGTTCTTCCGGATGTGATCTGCCAGAATCACAGCGCACAACGGTTCGATCCTGTCCGGCAGTTCCTTGTCGTTCTGCCAGACCCCGTTGTAAAAGCCGATTGCGACGGCACGGTAGCCTTGCGCAATCTGCTGTTCCACAGACTCCGGCAGGTGTTTGATTAACTTCTCCGCCGCACCGATCAGCACCGTACCGGAATCGAAGCTGACCGAAC
>JAQVYO010000166.1 GCA_028708585.1 Oscillospiraceae bacterium | reverse complement strand
TGAGCATGATCACAAACGCAACGCCAATGTCTTCCAAGGCATGGGGCCTTTGCAACCAGCAGACCGCCGAGTGCCTGAGGAAAATCAGCGCAATCGGGGGACCGCGCTGCTGTAAGCGCACTTCATTTATCAGCATACAAACGGCGGCGCGGTTTGCGGAAAAAGCCACTGGAATCAAAATGGACTTGGCGCAGCCGCTTCACTGCTCCTATTCCTCGCAAAACCGGGAATGCCTCAGAAGCAAATGTCCCTTCTATTCTCCTTACCGGCTGAAGCCGGCCGGCAAATAGTTACTCGCTTTGCCCTTATTTTTTCAAGAAGGCGTGATATATTTGAACCGTAAAACGTTATCCGCCGCAATATCAACCACATTGCCGGTTATGATGGGCTATCTTTCCATCGGTATGGCATTTGGTTTGATGCTCCAGGCGGTGGGATATAATTTTATTTGGGCATTTTTCATGAGCGTGACGATATATGCAGGCTCCGGCCAATATCTGGGCGTTCAGCTTCTTTCGGCTGGAACGGCGCTGGCGCAGGTTGCGCTTTTAACTTTTCTGATCAATTTCCGCCATGTGGTTTACGGCCTGTCCATGTTTGACAAATTCCGGGGGATGGGGAAACGGAAGCTCTATATGATTTTCGCATTGACCGATGAAACATATGCCCTGCTCAGCTCCGCTTCGCCCCCTCCGGGCGTAGAACGCGATACCTACTATTTCTTAATTGCCTTATTGGACCAGTCTTATTGGATTGTGGGATCGGTCTTGGGCGGCATCATCGGTTCGCTGCTCAACTTTAATACCCAGGGGATTGATTTTGCAATGACGGCACTTTTCATTGTCATTTGCATCGATCAATGGAGAGCGTATCCCGCCCACGCGTCCGCCGTCATCGGCGCCGGCTGCACTGTGATTTCTCTTTTGATATTTGGCCCGTCCAATATGCTTTTGCCCGCGCTTGGAGCGATCATTGCCCTGCTGCTTGCTTTTCGCAACCGACTGGATAACCAAAAGCAAAGGGAGGCGGAAAAATGGCTTTGACTCCCGTTCAGGCGCTTGCCTCTATCCTGGTGATGGCGGCTATCACGTTTTTGACCCGGTTGCTTCCCTTCCTTTTGTTTGACAGGGGAGAGGCTCCGCCTAAATTCGTTCTATACCTCGGTAAAGTACTGCCGCCGGCCATCATCTCCATGCTGATTGTTTATTGCCTGCGGAACATATCGGTGGTTCGATATCCATATGGGCTTCCGGAACTGATTTCCGCCGCTGTGGTTGCAATTTTACATATCTGGAAGAAAAATAATCTGCTCAGTATTTTCGGCGGCACAGCGGTTTATATGGTTTTGATCCAGCTTGTATTTGTGTAAAGAAAGCGCCGGCCAATCCTTAGATTGGCCGGCGCTTTCTTTTTTGCTTAGCTTTTATTCTTGCCGTGTTTTTTGGATTTTCTCAATGTCAGCCATCCGGTGACGGTGAGCGCGATTCCTGCCGTGGCTCCCAGGAAAGACCCTGAAACACCGCCGGTTTTAGGGAGTTTACCGTTTGGTTGTCCGGGGTTGGACGGCTTCTGATTCTGATGTCCGTTATCTTGGGAATCTGTCCCGGGTTTGTCCGGAACACCGGAATCGTCTGGCAAAGGATTGTTCTGAAGCGTGTAGCTCAGTTTCTGATTTTCCGTCAGGACAAAGGTCAAAGGCTCTGTTTCCAAAGCATACCCCTTAGGGGCCACTGTTTCGCGAACGGAGTATTTGCCCGGTGCAAGCCCTTCAAACTGAGCGAAGCCTTCGGCATTTGAAACAGCCTTGGCAACAACAGCCCCGTTTTCGCCGTACAGCGTAAACTCTGCTCCTGCCAGCGGATGACCGTTGGGGTCAACCTTTTTGATGGACAGGCTGCCGGAATGGTCTACGATTTTTTGGTTCTGGACCGTGACAGAGGACGCCGTGCCGCTGGTTACGGTGACACTGATCCGATCCGAGCTGCCCGCATATCCGTCCGGCGCACGGGTTTCGGATACGATATAGGATCCGGGGGGGACATCTTTAAATTCAGCGCGGCCATTTGCATCTGTGACGGCAGTTTTCAAAACGTTGCCATCGGCGTCATAGAGGGTAAATTCGGCGCCGGAAAGTCCTTTGCCCTCCTGGTCGGTTTTCAAAAGCTGGATGCTGCCGGGGGTGACGGGAACAACGGGTTTCTGTTTGTTTACCATGGTAAAATGCAAATGGTAAGTATCGTTCATGGAAATATTGATGCTCTGGGGATTAAGCTCATACCCTTCCGGCGCCGACGTTTCCTTCAGGATATATTCGCCGACCGCCACTTGATTAAAGGACGCCACTCCGGATGCGTTGGAAACGGCGGTTGCCACGGGCTGGCCATTGGCGGTGTATAAAGTGAATACGGCACCCTGCAGCTTTTGGCCGCTTTCATCCGTCTTGGTGATTTCAACGCTGCCGAAAGAGACGCCGGGGATGGGTGTGTTTTGCAATGTTGCGGCACTAATCACTGTCGTAACGGCGGTTTTATCCGTGTTGTACGCCACGCTCGCCTGAAGCTCCGTGCTGGATTTGTAATAACCAGCGGGAGCTTTGGTTTCCTTGATGGTGTAGTTCGATCCCAAAGGCACATTGTAGAACGTGACCGTTCCGCTTACGCTTTGGGCGGTCATGGAGACGGGATTTCCGGCATAATCGTTGCCCGTCAGCGTAAATTCTCCGCCATTCAAGGGTGTTCCGCTCAGGTCGGTCTTGGTAAAGGAAATGGTTCCCAGCGCCTTTTCGTTTTCAAACGTATAGTTGAAGGTGGACGCGCCGGTTTTTAGTCTGAACTTTTGGAGCGTTGTGTTCAAAAGGTATCCTGCTGGAGGTTCTGTTTCCTTCAGGTAATAGGTTTTATACAGCAGTTGATCAAAAGAGGCGTTGCCGGAAGCATCCGTGGTGACTTCCTTCCCGGCAATGGGATCTTGGTTGATATTCAGCAGAATAAATTTTGCACCGGACAGAGAAATGGAAGGATCCGCAGCGTCCGCTTTGTGAATGGAGATGCTCCCGGTGGACCCTCCGCCTCCCGCGCCCGTGTCACTGACTTGGATCACTTTTTCATCCGATTTTGCCGTGGCGTCGATTCCCTGGCCCTGGAAGGATATGCTGTTTTTGACGGTCATATTTTTGACTAAGATGTCCGTTGTAAATTCTAGTTGATATGCGTCGGCTATTTGGCTTGTGAAAGAGAATACAAATTGATTGTAAGTAGAGGAAGAGGAATCCGTGTCATATGTGACACGGTACAGGTCGGAAGAAAGGGGAGTGGCCTCTTTCACCAGCGTTCCATCGCTTTGC
>JAQVYO010000030.1 GCA_028708585.1 Oscillospiraceae bacterium | reverse complement strand
TCAGCCGACATATTATTAAATGCAAAGACGTTTTCGATCATCACCTTTTCGTTGGACTCAATGGCGCCCTTTTCTTCACCGATATCCACCAGCAAACGAATTTCATCTTCTGACACATCGTTCCCCTGGGCATTGGGATTGATATGTAGCAAGCGCAATATGCCGTTTGTGGAAGTAGAAAAAAGCCAGATCAAAGGCATAAATAAAATATTCACTGCGCGAATCACACCACTGGACATGCGGGCGACCCGTTCCGGATACTGCATGGCCACCCGCTTGGGCACCAATTCTCCGAATACCAGCGTAAAATAAGACAAAATCAGCGTGATCGCAACGAGGGAAATTGTTTTGATGGCCGCTTCGGAAAGCACGGCAGACGGGATGACACGAACCAGTGTTGCGGTTAAACGCCCGGAAAAGTTATCCGCCGCAAAGGCGCTTGCCAAAAAGCCCGCCAAAGTAATGACCACCTGAATGGCGGATAAAAACTTTGCGGGATTTTCCAAAAGCTTCAGCATTTGCTTGGCCTTTTCATCGCCTTCTTCCGCCGCGCGGCGGATCCGGTTTTCATTGAGGGATATGACGGCCATTTCCGCCGAGGCAAAAAAAGCGTTTACCAGAATCAGGACAAACTGCAAAAATAATTGCGGCCCTAGGGGGTCGGATGACAAGGCGATTCCTCCTTTTAAAGGCGGGGCGCTTTTGATACAAGCGCACCCAGTTGAAACAATTGATCGATTCCAATTTTTCCTAGCATAGGATAGTATAGCATCTTTGCCAAAAAAAATCATTAAAAAATAAATAATTCACAAACATTCCGAAAAGTTTCCTATACTTTCTGGCAGTCTGCCGATTTGCAGATAGAAAAAGTCACATCCGCCTTCTTCGCAGTGCCAGGCGGATACCAAACGCCAAGGGCACGGCACAGGCTACCGCAATCAGCCCGTTTAACAGGGAGGCAACCCCGCTCTGAGCCGTCATCAAGGCAGCCATGGGCACGGAAAGCCCTTTGACGATCAGGCTCGACACAAAGGTCTTGCCCAAATACAAAACGATATAGGCCAGGGAACCCAAAATGGCTCCCAAAATATTAAACCGCTTATTTATGCCGTTCCTTCCATGGGCATAAGCGATTTTTCCGGTGATAAAGCCGATACAGAATTTAAACGCCAAAGTAAAAGGTGAGGATGCAACATAAAGTGGATTGGTCAAATCATAAAAGCAGGAGCCGATGCCTGCGGCTAGGCCGCCTCGAATCCCGCCCAGCAGCAGTCCAGACAGAATGCAAAGTACATTGCCCAGATGAATGGCAGTATTGCCAACCGCCAGCGGAATGACAAACCGGATACCCGAGGCGGCAAACACCAGCGCGGCAAACACCCCTGTTTCCGCAAGGTCCCTCGCCGTAATTTTTTTCATTTTCCCTCCGTCTACAACAAACGCAAAGATATGCGATGTCCGCATATCCGGTCTGCGGCCGCTCTTTTCCGGCAAACGGCCCGCCAAATCTACCGGCAAGCAAGCGGATCGGTTTCATGTTGCCCGCTTGCCCGCGAAAAGGACCCTTCCAGCGGTCTCCATTTAATTATAACGGATTTCTTCTGGTTTATCAATGGCCGCACCGGCCAAAGCAAAACGGATTTTTCTTTTCTCTTGGCCTTTTTGGGCCGCTTCCACAACCGCCGGCCAATCTATGATATACTGACAAAAAAATTACTGACAAAAAAATATTATGAAGAAAGGAGGCGGCTAATATGCCAACAAAACGTTCCAGCGGCCTTATCATGCATCTTTCCTCGCTGCCCGGCCAGTATGGCATAGGCAGTTTGGGGGAGGCAGCGTTTTACTTTATCGATTTCCTCGCGGACGCGGGACAGTCTTTCTGGCAAATGCTTCCCCTGTTGCCGCCCGGCGGAGGAAACTCCCCTTATCAATCTTATTCTTCCTTTGCGGGAAACCCTTTTTTCATTGATCTGGACCTTCTTTGGAAGGACGGCCTGCTCACGGGCGAGGAATGCCGCATGTCAAGGCAAGGCAGTCCGGACCAAGCGGATTTTGCATTTTTGAAGGAGACAAGACTTCTCCTTTTGCGAAACGCATTCCAGCGGGTGCAAAACCGCCACCGAGAGGAATTGGACGCGTTTCGCGAGGAACACAAAGACTGGCTGCTGGATTATGCGCTGTTCATGGCGCTGAAAGATTATTTTAAGGGAGTTCCTCTTTCCCGCTGGCCGGATACGGAGATTCAGCACCGGACAAAGGAAGCCATGCAGCGGTACACGAAACTTCTTGCAGAGGAAATTTCCTTTTACATCTTCCTGCAATTCCTTTTTTCCCTTCAATGGAAGGCTGTGAAAGACTATGCCCACCGCAGCGGCATTCAAATCATCGGCGACCTGCCCATTTACGTTTCACCGGACAGCGCCGACGTCTGGGCAAATCCCAGCCTGTTCCAGCTAAAATCGAATCTTTCTCCTCAATATACGGCGGGAGTTCCCGCCGATAGTTTCTCCCCCACGGGCCAGAATTGGGGAAACCCCCTATACGATTGGGAGGCGCACAAAAAAGATGGATATGCGTTCTGGCTTGCGCGTATCCGCCGCAATTTAACCTATTATGACCTCATCCGGCTGGACCATTTTCGGGGATTTCACAGCTATTTTGCAATCCCTGCCCATCTTCCGGACGCCTCTCGCGGCCACTGGATGGCAGGCCCGGGAATGGAGTTTGTCCGCATGGTACTCCAACGCGTTTCCCTCAACCGTTTCATCGCGGAGGACCTAGGCGAACTTTCGGAAGCGGCCCGGATCTTTGTTGCCGGCAGCGGCCTTCCCGGCATGCGGGTTTTGGTGGACGCATTTCATCCGGATGGAACAAGCAGCTTTCTGCCCCATAACATTCCGCCGCACGCCGTGGCATATACCTCTACCCATGACACCCCAACCTTTGTCGAATGGCTGTTCAAGCGGGCAACGCCGGAGGAACGGAGATTTGCCATGGACTACCTTCGCCTAGGAGAAGACGAAGGATATGGCTGGGGCGCCGTCCGCGGCGTTTGGGCCTCCCCCGCCGCGCTTTCCATCAGCCCTTTGCAGGACATCCTGGGACTGGGGGACGACGCCCGGATGAATACCCCAGCCACGGTGGGCGGCTCCAATTGGGGATGGAGGGTGCGGCGGGAGGCGCTCAACGGCGAGGTATCCCGCCGTTTGAGACATCTGACCAAAACCTATGCAAGAATGTAATTTTTTCAACTGCCAGCCCAAAAAGCCAGCCAACCCGCCTTCCAGCGTTTCCGCCTCAGGCGGAAAAAGCGAACGTTCGCCCGCTAAAGCGAAGCGCCAGCAGGAACAGCATATGCACCGGAAATGACACCGCTCGTGCAGGTAAATATACAATCCTTTTGCCGAGAAAGGCCTCCCGCCTTTTTCGGCAATGAAGAAGGCCGCGGGTTCACCCGCGGCCTTCAGGCGTTCGCAACCCGTTCATACCAAAGGACTCCGCCGGAAAAACGCGCTTGGACAACCTTCTCATCACACAGATAGTCCAGCACGCAGCGCAAATTCCGCACAAAAACAGAAATGCGAAAGGGATTTTGAGTCCGCAACCCAAAAGCATCCCAGGCTGCGGCGGAGACGTCGCAAAACGACATGGGCCTTTGAAGCAGTGCGGCAACTCTTTGCACCCGTTGTGCAAAGTATGCAATATTCTCTCCAATCAGCGGATGAATGCCGTTATAGACACCTTTGTGAGCCAAAATATACCGGTCATAGGAAAGTCCGTAAAGCGCCCGCTTACTGCTTAAATCTTCCGCATAAGAAAAGGCGGTGGGCAACTTTGCCCGCAGATACACCTCCCGGCTCATCAGCGCGTCCCCCACATAAAACACCCTGTCGGGAGTGCCGATACCGGTATGGCCGGGCGTATGGCCAGGCAGCGGCAAAACATCAAAATCTTTACCGCAGACGGTAATATGCCGCTCTTCCGGAAAAATCATCTGGTCGGCCCGTACCAGAAGATGCGCAAGCGACTTTGCCGCCTCTCCCGGCGTATAGCTGGGATAGGCCATTTTCCCCATGAGCACTCCGGAGGCAACAGCCGCCTCCGCAAAGGGCATGATAATCTGCGCCCCATGGGTTTTCTGAAAATAGGCATGGTTTCCGCTGTGGTCCAAATGCGTATGGCTCCCAATCACCGCCGCCACCCGCAGGTGCTTTCGGGAAAAAAGCTCGTCCAGCATGGCCCGGTCCGGATCCGCATACCCGCTGTCCAAAAGGACAACCTCCTTCTGGTTTAAACGATAGACCGGGATGGTGCATTTGCCTTCTGCCACATAAGTATTTCCTTGAACCGGAACGAGTTCCATAGCCGCAAACCTCCGCATATTTGTCATCCGTTGTATTGTAACGTGTTGCCCCCCAAAAAACAAGCTTTCCGGTTTCAAAGAAAAAAGCGTGCGTGATTCCGCCAAATGGCATTGCCAACCGGAAGGGGACCGCCATTTTCAATTTTTTATCGTATATTTCATGGCGAACCTGCAAACAACTTTTGAAATGGATATACTAAGTTTCATAACCATTCAAACATATCCCGCGGCATACCCAGAAAGGAACTGCTTTATGACAAGCATTCAGGAAAAAATTATCGCGCTGAAGCACAAGAAAAACGCTTTGATTCTCGCACATTTTTATCAGACAATGGATATTCAGGAAATTGCGGACCATGTGGGCGATTCCTTTGAGCTGGCAAAGTGCGCGCAAACGGCACAGCAGTCCACCATCGTTCTATGCGGCGTTCGGTTTATGGCGGAAAGCGCAAAAATCTTAAACCCCGCCAAAACGGTTCTTTTGCCGGCGCAGGACGCGGGCTGTTCCATGGCGGACATGATTACCCCGGAGCAGGTAAAACGACTCCGGGCGGAACATCCCGATGCGGCTGTGATGTGTTACGTCAATTCCTCCGCCGCCGTGAAAGCGGAGAGCGATATTTGCTGCACCTCCTCCTCCGCCGTCCGGATCGCCAGATCCCTTCCTCAAAAACGCATCATTTTTATACCGGACCAAAACCTGGGCGCCTATGTCGCCTCTCAGGTTCCCGAAAAAGAATTTTTTTTCTTTCAAGGGTTTTGCCCCATTCATCACGCGGTCACCCCACAAGAAGTCATGGAAGCCAAGAAAGCGCACCCCAAGGCGCTGGTTCTTGTACATCCGGAGTGCAAAATAGAAGTGCAGGAGAGGGCGGACTTTGTAGGCAGCACCGCCGCGATTCTGAATTATGTGCAAAATTCCCCCAACAAAGAATTTATCATCGGAACAGAAGTGGGAATTGTCCAGCGCATCCGGAAAACCATGCCCCAAAAAAGCGCCTATCTGCTTTCCGACAGAATGATTTGCCTGAACATGAAAAAGGCCAGCATTGAAGACGTACTGTACTGCCTGAAACATGGGGTTTATGAAATTGACCTCCCCCAGGCAGAAATGAAGGGCGCATACCAAAGCCTTGCGCGCATGGTTTCCATGCAGTAAAATCCGCAAAACGATTTTGATCCAAAGGGGATGCCGGAAATGAGACGATATTTATTAAGCGGACCGAAACGCCTGGAGCTGCTCCGGTATGACACAGTCATTATCGGAAGCGGCATTGCAGGGCTTTATACCGCCTTGCACCTGGACCGCAGATTAACCTGCGCCATATTGACAAAGGACACTATAGAGCGTTCCAATTCTTATTTGGCTCAGGGGGGCGTTGCCGCCGCCGTCTCTCCAGAAGACCGGCCTCGGTTTCATTATGAAGATACCCTGAAAGCCGGCGCCGGGCTATGCGACAAACAGGCGGTCCGCACTATGGTGGATGAGGGGCCTTCCGACATTGCAGCTCTCATCAAAATGCACGTTCCCTTTGACCTGGACGCCGGCGGAGACCTGCAGGCCGGCCGAGAAGGCGGACACGGTCTACGGCGCATTGTCCATGCCCATGGAGACGCAACCGGACGTGAGATGGTAAAAGCCCTGGCGGCCCTTGCCGCTGGGCAGAAGAACATTACGTTTTATGAACACGCGTTTTTAATTGATATTTTAACCGGCGGAGGCCACGTTACCGGAGTCGTTTTCGCACAAAACGGGCCAAAAATCATCGTTTCCAACCGCGTCGTCATCTGCACGGGAGGCGTCGGCCAGATTTACACTCATTCCACCAATTCTTCCGTGGCAACGGGAGACGGCTTGGCGGCGGCCGTCCGGGCAGGCGTGGACTTGACGGATATGGAATTTGTCCAGTTTCATCCCACCGGCCTTTACACCAGATCAAGCAAAGGAAGCTGTTTTTTGATCTCGGAAGCAGTGCGGGGCGAGGGCGGCCTTTTAAAAAACAAGAACGGCCGGCGTTTTATGATAGGCCAGCACCCCATGCAGGAACTTGCTCCCCGAGACATTGTCACCCGGTGTATCGCGCGTGAAATGGAACAGACGGAAACGGACCATGTATTTCTGGATATCACCGGCAAACCAGCCTCTTTTTTGTCCTCCCGCTTCCCCACCATTTACAACGAATGCCTTCACCGTGGAATCGATATGGCCAGGGATGATATCCCGGTGTTTCCCGTTCAGCATTATATGATGGGCGGCATCAAAACCGATTTAAACGGCATGTCCAGCATCCCGGGGCTGTATGCCTGCGGTGAAGCAGCGCGAACCGGTGTCCACGGCGCCAACCGGCTTGCATCCAACTCTATGCTGGAATGCCTGGTGTTTGGCAGGCGGGCGGCCAGCCACATCTCTCAAACCTTCGCGCCTGCCGTGAACTTCGAGCCGCCGCCCTTCCACAATGACGCGGATGGAACCAGAGGGGATGCGGCGGCGGTAAAACTGCGGATTCAAGAAATTATGAGCCGGGACGCCTGGATCATCCGCTGTGGAAAGGGACTGACCGAAGGACTTTCCAGCATGATCAGTGTCAAGAAGGATCTGGAAGCCCTTGCAATGAACGGCCCAGGTCTGATGGAAGCGCTCAATATGGCCACCGTATCAGTTGAAATCTTAAAAGCCGCTTTAAGCCGGGAAGAAAGCGTTGGCGCACATTATAGAGAGGATGCAGTCAAATGTTTCTGAGTATAGACCCTATCATTCAAGCGGCATTGCAGGAAGATCTTCCATTCGGCGATGTTACGACAGAATGCTGTGTACCGGAAACAGCATACAGCCACGGCTATTTTTTGGCTAAGGAAAATTTTATTGTCTGTGGCTTCCCGGTCCTGCGGCGCGTGTTTTCTCTCATTGATGAAACAGTAACCGTCACATTTCTTGCCGCCGAGGGCCAAGCAGTTCAAAAAGGCAGCAAAATTGCCACAATCGAAGGCCCGGCACGCTCTGTTTTAACAGGGGAACGGACAGCGCTGAATTTTCTGCAGCATCTGTCCGGAATTGCAACCTATACGGCCCGGGCGGTGGACAGTATTTCCGGTACAAATGCCCGCATCACCGACACCCGCAAAACCACGCCGGGCCTTCGCATATTGGAAAAATATGCGGTGCGGATTGGCGGCGGCTTTAACCACCGCATGGGCCTTTCCGACGGGGTACTGATTAAAGATAATCATATCGCAGCGGCGGGCGGCATCGCCGCCGCGGTAAAGACAGCGCGCCAATTGGCTTCCCACATGCTGAAAATTGAAGTAGAGACTACCAATTTCACTGAAATCGACCAGGCGCTGCAGGCAAAGGCGGACATTATTATGCTGGATAATATGACAAACGAACAAATGCGGCGGGCCGTCCTTCAGATCGGCAGACGAGCCTTGGTCGAGGCGTCCGGAAACATGGGCGACCGGAACCTAAGATCGGTTGCGGAAACCGGAGTGGATCTCATTTCCATCGGCGCGCTGACCCACACCATCCGCGCTGCGGATATCAGCTTAAATTTTATTTAAGCCATGAAAAAAGCAGAAACAGATACATTGCCCCCAAAAATTTAGCCTGCGGCGGTCCTATTTTTCTCGTTCGGCCGCCGCAGGAGGCTTTCCGCGCAGAAAAATCAGTCCCCTTTCCCTTTTCTTATTGACAGCACGCCGTACATTCAGTATAATCGCATAAAAGGGTTATTTTTTTTATTAAATATCCCTTATGGAAAAGAAACTTTTGCATATTTTTAGAGCAAGGCGCTGAGAAAGCAACTGCCAACCGCTTCGGTCGCCATATGCTTTCTTATGCAACTGTTTCATTTTTCATTCTTTTTTTGAACTGCGGGGAGACGCAGGAACCATATGTTCTTTCGACAGTGATTGTCCAAACATAAATTGATTGCCCTTGTCCGATTCAGCGACGACCCGGCAAGGCAATGAAACCAGGAGGTGTCCAAAATAGAAACCAACCTGCTTACCGCACAGGAAGTGGCCGATATTTTGAAGGTGAAAAAAAGCACCGTTTATGAAATGATCAAGCGGGGGGATTTGTCTTCTCATAAAATTGGGAAACAGCTTCGGATTTCCAGGCGGGAAATGGAACGTCTTTTGGGAACCGAGGCGGAAACCGCAGGGAAAGCCGCCGTTTCAAAAGAGGCTGCCTCCTCCCCTACGCCGGAGCGGGAAAAACATCTTATGCTCTGTGGCCAAGACGCGCTGCTAGACATCATCGCCAACCGCATGAATGCATTAACCCGGATGCCCAACATCATCCGCTCCCGCACAAGCAGCTACTTCAGCCTCTTCCAACTTTACCAAGGCGCGGTGGATATCGCAACCACCCATTTGTGGGACGAGATTTCAGGAGAATACAATGTGCCCTTTGTAGAACGGATTTTGCCGGGAATACCCGTCATTATGGTTCGCCTGGCAGGGCGGATCACAGGATTTTACGTTCAAGAAGGAAACCCCAAAAATATCACGGGATGGGAAAGCCTAGGCCGGGACGGGATTCGGCTTGTCAACCGGGAACGGGGCAGCGGAGCCCGCGTCCTTCTGGACGGAAAGCTGAAAACAATGGGTATCCGCCGGTTTTCCATTCCAGGATACGACTTCGAACAAAATTCCTCCATTGCGACGGCCAGCGCCGTTGCAAGAGGAATGGGGGATGTTGGCCTGGGCGTAAAAAGCGCGGCGAACCAGATGACCGGCATCGCCTTTCTACCCCTTCAGCTGGAATGGTACGATATGGTTTTCTGCGCGCAGTCGGAAAACCACGCGCCGTTTCAAAGCATCCTGGAGTATGTTTCCTCGGAAGATTTTATAAAAGAAGTTTCCCAATTTAAAGACTACGACTGCTCTCAAACCGGACGGATTATGATGGGAGAAAAATATCTGTAACAACCTCCATTGGAGAGACGGCCCAGCCTGTCCCGCCCCTCCAAGTCACCCGGTTATTAACGGGTATCAGTAAAGCGCCCAAAACGGCTTCAACCGAACCGTTTTGGGCGCTTTGCATAACCATATTATGTAGACGGTTTTGCGCCGAAAAAGTTGCCAAACCTTAGGGCGGTTTCCATCCGGCTCATATAACGTTTAGGCGCCGCCCCTGCAAGCTGGATTTGCGCGTTGCAGGCAGCGAAAGATGTTTTGTGAAATTGGGACGTTTGCTCCCGGCGTTTTGATCCCTGCCTTCAAAGGCGCGGCTTCCGGGAAACGCCGCGCCTTTCATTTAGAAACGCCGGGAGATTATTCCCCTTTGTATTTGCGCCGGGTGGCAATTCCGCCCCGGATATGCCGCTCCGCTTTGTTTTCTTCCAGTATTTCCTTGACTTGCAAATAAAGAGGCCGATTGAAGGCAGGCAAACGCTCGGAGAGATCTTTATGTACCGTTGATTTTGAAATTCCAAATTGTTTGGCAGCCGCGCGCACCGTCGCTTTGTTTTCAATAATGTAAACGGCCAAATTGCAGGCGCGCTCCTCTATGTTTCCTTTCAAAAACAACACTCCCCGCATTGAATTTCCACTGATGGATGTATATGCGAGGATGATGTGGGATATGAACAGAAGAAAAGCGCGGCAAAGGCCTCCAGGCCCGGCAATTTCATCCAGGCCTGGAGGCCTTTGTATTTTATTCAAACTTAGGAATCATCAGTTTTTCCGCAGCACCCGCGTTAAAAACGCGCGGGTCCGGTCATTTTTGGGATTATTAAAAATAACGTCCGGCGTATTCTCTTCCGCAATTACGCCCCCATCCATAAAAACCACCCGGCTGGCAACCTCGCGGGCGAAATCCATTTCATGGGTCACAACCAACATGGTAAGCCCCGTCTTAGCCAAAGAAACAATGACCTTCAGCACTTCGCCAACCATTTCCGGGTCCAAGGCGCTGGTGGGTTCATCAAACAGCAGCGTATCCGGCTCCATGGAAAGCGCCCGGGCAATCGCGACACGCTGCTTCTGTCCGCCGGAGAGCTGATGGGGCCTTGCATTAATAAATTGCGCCATGCCCACCTTTTCCAGATATTCCATGGCAGTCCTTCTTGCCTCGTTTCTGGGCCGCTTCAGCACCACCGTCTGACCAAGCACACAGTTTTGCAAAACGGTTAAATTATTAAACAAGTTAAACTGCTGAAACACCATGCCCATTTTGGTTGTCAGCCTCATGGGATCCACCGAACGATCCAGAATGTTGACGCCCTCAAAATAAATCTCGCCGGAGGTGGGAATCTCCAGCAAATTCATGCACCGGAGCAAGGTGGACTTTCCCGAGCCGGAGGCTCCGATGATACACACCACTTCGCCGCGATATGCTTTGAAATTGATGCCCTTCAGAATCTGGTTGGGGCCGAAATTCTTTTTGAGATTCCGAACATCCATAATTACATCGGCCATACGCTAAACGCCCCCTTCTTCCATCGCATTTTCACTGATCGCACTGTCGTTCAATATGGCATAGTTGGAAGGTCCGTCCAGTTTGCGTTCCACCATGCGAAGGATCCGCGTTACCGTAAAGGTCAGGACGAAATAGACAGCGCAGGTAATAATCATGGTCTGAAAATAGGCCATGTAGGTTCCGGCAATGGAATTGGAAGCAAAAAACAGTTCTGTCACAGAAATGACGCTCAGTACCGAGGTATCCTTAATGTTGATGACAAATTCATTTCCGATAGCGGGCAGAATATTACGGATGGCCTGAGGCAGAATAATGTGCCGCATCGTCTGCCCATGGCGAATTCCCATGGTATGCGCGGCCTCAAACTGCCCTCGGTCAACGGACTCGATTCCACCTCGGACAATTTCGGCCATATAGGCGCCGGTATTAACGGATACAATAAAAAACCCGGCAAACAGCTGATTCATGCTCACATGGAACAAGCTTGCAATTCCATAATAAATGACCATCGCCTGTACCATCATTGGAGTTCCCCGGAAAATCTCTATGTAGGCCTGCAGGATAAATTTAACCACCCGCAGAAAGGCCGTCTTGATTTTGGAATCTGTGGTTCTCATGGGAATGGTGCGAACCACCCCGATGAGAAGGCCAATCAAAAACCCCACCACCGTCCCGGTGATTGAGATCAGCAGAGTGACGCCAGCCCCTCGCAAAAATTCAGGATATTTATTGACGATAAAATACCCCACCCATTGCCAAAATGTCCAGCTTGCCTGCGGGGTTGCGGCTATTAAACTTAAAATATGACATCACTCCCTAAAATAATCTTTTGCGCCGCAGCATTAGCTGCGGCGCAAATGCTGCGGCATTTTTAACGTTTTTTATTTTGATACCATCGGCTGGTTGGAAACGGCCTTGTCCATAATTTCCTGGCGCTCCGTTTCCGAAAGGCCCGCAAGGATTTTGTTGATGGGATCTTTCAGGTCGCTACCCTTTTTCAGGCCAACCGCAATCGCGATATCCTCATCAGAGGCTTGAAATCCCGTTCCATTTTTAAACTGAATATAGGTCAGGTTTTTATTGGAGGTCATTGCGGAAACGGCGCCGGGCCGTTCGGAAACGTACCCGTCAATGACGCCGGAGTTGAGAGCGGTTATCATGGTTGGGAAATCGCTCATTGCGGCCTGCTTTTTCACACCGGGGATCTGGTCAATCACAGTGTAATGGAAGGTATTCAGCTGCCCGGTAATCCTTGCGCCGGAAAAATCTTTTAAACTGGCAGCCTTGGCATAAGGGCCGTCCTTCCGGACGACGATAACCAATTCTGATTTATAGTAGTTGTCGGTAAAATCAATGCTTGCCTTCCGTGCGGCCGTGGGAGACATACCGGCGATAATGGCGTCGATGGTTCCAGACTCTACCGCGGGCTGCAGGCCATCCCATTTTGTTTTGACAATAACCAGTTTACGGCCCAGCCCATCGGCGATCTTCTGGGCAACCGCAACATCATAACCGCCTGCATACCCGCCGCCTTCAACGGGTGCGGCGCCGTTGGAGTTGTCCGACTGAGTCCAGTTAAACGGAGCATATGCGCACTCCATTCCCACCCGGAATTCCTTGGCCTCCGCGCTGGAGCTGACCTGACTGTTTGCTGTGCTTCTGCAGCCAAACATTGTCGCGAAAATGAAAACGGCAATCGCCAGCGCAGACCATCTGAACATCTTTTTCATGATCCTATTCCTCCAAAAATAATATGATTTCAAGCATCTATCTTCCTATTTGGCTATCCCGCCAAAGAATGCAGAACAAAAAAAGATTTTTCTATAACCGCTCATCATTTTATATTGTTTTATTCTTTTTAGCAAGCACAAAACAACATTTTTTTATTTTACCAATCCATTGGGCAATCATGGGGCCAAAGACAAGGTAAACCGCTTTTCCTTCCCAAAAGAAGGCCCTTCCTCTGGCAAAAATTTTCCGCCGCAAGCCTTGGCCCGTGGCGGAAAACGAAAACCGGCTGTCTAAAACCGGCTGTCTATTGGATTATGTATTTCCCATCCGTTTTTCAGACGTCTGCTTTTTTAAGAATAAATAGAACATTCCAAAAGGCGCCGTATAATCTCTGCATGTTCCCGCTCCGCTTCCGCCGTTTGCATAAAAAGCTCTTGAAGGCAAGGGTCGTCCGTTTCCTCAGCCAGTCGCATATAGTTTTTCTCTCCCGTCTGTTCCGCCAAAAACCGGCTGCGCAAAACGGCATGTAAATTCGGCATCGGAGCTGTTTTTCCAAATTTCCGAGGCTGCATGCAGATGCCTGAGATCAAAAAATAAGCTGCGGAAAACCGTTTGGCGTGGCAAAACTCTTCCTTGGCCAGCGAAAAGAAGGTGGAAGACCATTTGCAGAATTTCCGGGCCATTTTTTTGTAATACTCACAGTCGGAAAGTTCCTCCATAATCGCTTCCTGCAGCTGGCTCTCGTATGCGGCCGCGGCAGGGCCAAAGCAAACAGCTTCTTTTGAAGCGTTTTTTCCCATATACCCCGCCGTTTTCTCGGCTTGCTGCTGGGCAGCGGCGGCTGTGGACGGTTCCTGCTTTGTTTTTGTTTCAGCTTCCGTTTCCATTTTTGCTCCCGCTGCTTTTCCTTCTGTTTCAGGCGGATATTTCCTATCTTGTTTTGGCGCTTTCTCTTCTTTGGCACCCGCGTTCACTGCTTTGGCCTCTGTCGCATCCAAGGGCATCTTGACAAGGGTCCGCGTATCCATAGCATCCATATTAGCATTTGCTTCGATATTAGCACTTGCTTCGATGATTCCATTCGTCTGGTCTTGACTGGCCGTTACCCGTCTCCACACCCTTTCATACAGCTCGTTTTCTTTGTGGTACAAATCCTCGGGAGCCGCCCCCCGGGAGAATTGATTCATTTCCATTGGATTCTCCTCCTTTCCCCCATTCTATGCTGCTCTTTTTGCCGCTGCCATCCGCGAAAATCGAGATTACCGCCTGTATTTTAAAAAATTTTTTAAAATACATTTGCGCTTTCTGAGATAGTTTGCTAGAATAATTTTGAAAGCAAATCTTTATGATGGCGTCTGCTATGACGGCGTCTGTTTTTTGGAAAATGCCTTTTTATTTTGAGCGCGCCGCCTGCTGGAAAGGGCGGAAGCTGCGGGCGCCATCGCTTTTATGCGAGCCGGCTGCGGTCCTGCATCACGGGGCAAATCCCTATGCACGGTCTGCAGAATGTCATGTTGGAGCTTTCAAACCTCGGCTACCAGGTAAAAGATGAAGAAAACGCATCCCTTCACATTTTAAAGAACATCAGTCTTACCAT
>JAQVYO010000165.1 GCA_028708585.1 Oscillospiraceae bacterium | reverse complement strand
CCCCCGGGGCATGGCCCGCGTTACCGCATCCGCTTCAAATTGTTCTCCATATACCGGATGCAGAACCCAGTGGCCACGCAGGGAAAGCCGTTCTCCCGGCGCGGGTGCGGGTATGCAGCCCACCGCCACGCAGGCCCCTTCCCGGGTGTTCAGCCGCAAAACGGCATATCCGTTTTCCTCGTTTTCAAAAATCAGGGCGCTCACGGTTCCGCAAAGCTTAGCGCTGTCTTTTGGCTGGTCCATGCCGCTTCGGCGCCCCCTTTCTTTTTTCTGTCGTGCAGGCATGAAAAATCCGCGGTTCAAGAGACCCGGCAGCTTCTACAACGACCGCCCCGGCCGCCGGCAAAGCCGCAGCCGCCTGAATTTCTTCCATGTCCCGCGCATTTTTGCAGGGAGGGCCGACCGGCTTCCCGCCGTTTTGGATCCCCGCGGCGGCCTTTGGCGGATTCGGACCTTCTTTTCGGATTCCGGCCTGCGAATCCGCCGCAGCGCATCGGAACGTTACCGTTCCAAAATCCAGGCCGGCAGCTTTTCCGTTTCACAGAGGATAAGTTCCGGCTGCTGCCGCGCCAGGTTTTCCGCCACTTTTCGCCCCCCGGGTGAAAGTCCCGCGTCTACAATAATGATCCGCGCGCGCATCAGCCTGCTGCCGTCCATCCACTGAAGGCCTTTCACCGTCTGCTGCAGCCCCTCCGCGTCGCCTTCGGCCCGCAGCACAGTAAACAGCATAGTATCCTTCCCGGCCTGACTGGGAACCACCATCCGGCCAAACAGAATCCAGCCCACGGACAAAATTCCCAGAGCGCATAACAGCGCCAGGACCGCTTCCACGATTCCCCACACGGTTCATCACCTCACGCCATATTCTATGCGCCGGCGGGCGGGATGGTCCTTAAGCGGGGGAGGAAAGGCGGGTCCGCTCTTTTTTACTGGGGCCGGCGCTCTAACATTCTCTTTAAATAGCGTCCGGTATAAGAGCCGGGAACGGCGGCAACTTTCTCGGGAGTTCCGGTGCAAACCACCTCTCCGCCTCCGTCGCCACCCTCCGGTCCAAGATCAATGATATAATCCGCGGTTTTGATGACGTCCAGGTTGTGCTCGATCACCACGACGGTGTTTCCCGCCTCTACCAGCCGGTTCAAAACCTCCAGCAGCTTCTGCACGTCCGCGGTATGCAGGCCGGTGGTAGGCTCGTCCAAGATATAAATGACGCCGCCGGTGGAGCGTTTGCTCAGCTCCGTGGCCAGTTTCACCCGCTGGGCCTCCCCGCCGGACAGGGTAGTGGAAGGCTGCCCCAAATGCACATATCCAAGGCCTACATCGGCCAGGGTCTGAAGCTTCTTGCGGATGCGGGGAATGTTTTCAAAAAAGTCCATGGCCTCGTCCACCGTCATTTCCAGCACTTCGTGGATGTTCTTGCCCTTATAGCGCACCTCCAGGGTTTCCCGGTTGTACCGTTTGCCTTTGCAGACCTCGCAAGGGACGTAAATGTCCGGCAGAAAATGCATTTCGATCTTAATCAGCCCGTCTCCAGCGCAGGCTTCGCACCGCCCGCCCCGCACGTTGAAGGAGAACCGCCCCGGCCCGTATCCCCGGCTTTTGGCATCTTGGGTGGAGGCGAATAAATCCCGGATGTCGGCGAACACTCCCGTGTAGGTAGCGGGGGTGGAGCGGGGCGTTCTGCCAATGGGGGACTGGTCAATATCAATGACCTTGTCCAGAAACTCTTCGCCCTCCAGCCGGTCGTGCTTTCCGGGCCGCAGCTTGGCCCGGTTTAAATCCGCGGCCAGCCGCTTGTAGAGGATCTCATTGATAAGGCTGGATTTGCCGGAACCGGAGACGCCGGTCACGCAGGTAAACGTCCCCAAAGGAATGGAAACGTCGATATGCCTTAAATTGTTTTCTGAAGCACCCCGAATGGTAAGCGCATGCCCGTTTCCCTGCCGCCGGTTTTCCGGAACGGGGATTTCCCTTGCGCCGGAGAGATAAGCACCGGTAATAGAGGCGGGGGCGTTCATAATCTCCTCCACCGTTCCGGCTGCCACCACTTCTCCCCCGTTCGCCCCGGCGCCCGGCCCGATGTCCACAATATAATCAGCCTCCCGCATGGTATCCTCGTCATGCTCCACCACCAAAAGGGTGTTGCCCAGATCCCGCAGCCGCTTGAGGGTCTGAAGCAGCATATCGTTGTCCCGCTGATGCAGGCCGATGGACGGCTCGTCCAGAATATACAAAACCCCCATCAAAGACGAGCCGATCTGAGTGGCCAGCCGGATGCGCTGGCTCTCCCCGCCGGACAGCGTCCCCGCCTGGCGGCTCAGGGTCAGATACTGAAGGCCCACCGATTTTAAAAATCCCAGCCGCTCCCGGATCTCCTTTAAAATCCGGCCGGCAATCATGGCGTCCTTGCCCTCCAGCGCAAGCTGGTCAATAAAGCGCAGCTCGTCCACCACGGACTTTTGGGTAAATGCGTCAATGCTGATGCCGCCCACCGTCACCGCGAGGGATTCCCGCTTTAACCTTCTGCCGCCGCATTCGGGACAAGGGTGGGAGGACATGCACTCCTCCAGCTCGGAACGCATGGCGGGGCTTTGGGTTTCCCGGTACCGCCGTTCCAAATTGTTGACGATTCCTTCAAAGGGCTGAAGCAGCGTTCCCTGCCCCCGCGCCTGATCGTAATGCAGTTTCAGCTTTTCCCCCTTGGTGCCGTAAAGGATCACATCCGCCGCTTCCGGCGGCAGATCTTGAAAGGGGGTGTCCAGAGAAAACCGGTAGCGCTTTGCCAAAGCGTCAAAATACATGCGGGAAATGCCGTCGCCTTTAACGTTGTTCCAGCCGCTGGCAATAACGGCGCCTTCCAAAATGGACAGATTCCGGTTGGGGATAATCAGGTCCACATCCACCTTCAGCTGGGAGCCGAGTCCGGTGCAGGCGGGGCATGCCCCATAGGGGTTGTTGAAGGAAAACATCCGGGGCGTCAGCTCTTCCATGGAGACGCCGCAGTCTTCGCAGGCATAGTTCTGGGAAAAAAGGATGTCCCGCTCCTCCGAAACCAAGTTGACAATCACAAGCCCTCCGGACAGGCCGGCGGCCACCTCCGCCGAGTCGGTCAGCCGCCTTGCGATATCCGGGCGGATCACCAAGCGGTCCACCACGATTTCAATATCGTGCTTTTTGTTTTTGTTGAGCCGAATCTCCTCGGAAAGGTCATAGGGAATTCCGTCCACCCGGCAGCGGACATAGCCGCTTTTCCGGGCGTTTTCAAAGACCTTTGCATATTCTCCCTTCCGGGCGCGCACCACCGGGGCCAGGATCTGGATTCTGGTTCCTTCCGGAAACGTCATCACCTGGTCGATGATCTGGTCGATGGTCTGCTGGCGGATTTCTT
>JAQVYO010000164.1 GCA_028708585.1 Oscillospiraceae bacterium | reverse complement strand
GGTATTTTTTTACATTTATTTAGGGAATCTAGTAATATTAATTTATTATAGCTCGATATTGATTGCATATAATTTAGCAGCCTCCTTTAACTCCTCGAAAAGCACCTCTGGCAGCTCGATACAGTTTTGCAGATTGCTTTTTCCCTCCACAATCCATAATTTATTACCCTTATGTTGCCTTACCAACACAAAAAAAGAAACCAGCACCTAATGGTGAATACAGTGGGATAAAACCGCTGTCTGATTCCTTTTAATAGAATAATAATTTAAGAAGGTGAAAGAAATAACCAATGTGCCTGAGGCCTTTTTTATCTTTGACAGGTTATCGCGCCCCACTCTTTATCGTTGTGATCTCGCATGGAGGCGATATCTCCTTTCGCACGCTTAGGCTATTGGAAGCTTAAATTTAACGGTATCGTACATGACGTTATATTTCATGATGATTTCTTTTTCGTCCGGTATTAATTGGAACACTGTCCAGCCGCTATTTGTTTCGCCGGGGTCAATCGCCGCCTCAAAATACATTCCTTCGGTTTCAAAATTCCATACGTCACTGTTGCGCGACTCGTCCGATAGCTCAGCGTCGTACTCTCCGTCTCGAACGATGCAGAGCAGCGGATCCTTTGCATACTTTATTTCATCAGAGATATTTTTAACAGTGGCATAAACTTTGACATAGACGGACCCCTCCACATATTTCTGGAGAATGCTCATGTCGTCAACGGTTTCGAGCTTGTCGATGGTAATCTCAATGCCCTCGACCTCGGCCGCCTCGCCGATGCCATAATACTTGTTTTCATCCGCTCCCGCTTCACTAGAGGGAGTATTTCCCGATTCAGTAGGGGCAGGGCTTTCGGACGAAGCCTCACCGCCGACACCACCCCCGCCACAGGCGGCGAGGGTAAATACTATCACCAGCGCTAACAATAAAACAATAAACCGTTTCATCACTTTACCTCCTTCATTCGTCTTTTCCGTGAACAATATCGTCTACTGTCCCTGTAACATTTTTTTCAAAGCCGACTTCGCCAAGCTTTCCGGCTGTCTCGGCCATCTTATTTATCGTACCGTCGCCGCCTACCATGTCACCATAGGCGTCTCCGACAGCCCCGCTGGCTGCGTTGAGGGTTCCCTTCGCTGCGCCCTCTATCAATGCATCGGTCAAATCCCCTCCGTCATTGACAGCCTCTGCAACCTCGCCCGCAACCGTACCACCAAAGGATGTAGCTGCTTTACCGATACCTGCATCCATCATGGTAGTTGCGGCTTCCGTGCCGCCCTTAATTGCGCCCTCTGTAAAGGAGCCCCAGCTTGCGCCTTTTTCCGCCATGGTTGAAACGGTGTTTTTGATTCCCTTATAAGTGGCGGACACAGTCTTCCCGCCGGGAACCAGTGCCTCACCAGCAGCCATCGTGTAATCGGCCATCTCCACCGTCGCCTCCAAAACATCTACGGCCGTATCTCTGCGCTGGGCGTAATCGTTCATTTTCTGACGGTAATCTTCGTCTCTTTCCAGGCGGCGTTCAAGCTCATCTCTGACTTCCTTTTCGCTGGCGCCGCTCATGCCAAGGTCGGTGGCAATGCGCTCGATCTTCTCCTTGCGGCTTCGCTCTTGGCGCTCACGCTGCAGATCCTTCTCAAACTGGTGGCTTTCCTCGCTGCGCTCCTGATTGCTAAGTGAATCCTCACGGACGTTCTTCTCAAACTGCGCTTCATCCTGACGGATGGTGCCGGTATGTTGGATACGGTGCTCAAGCTGTTCAGAAAGCTCCTCGGGGGTGTAGGTAGCGCCACTGACGGGGTCGGTATAGGTGCCGTCGCCGTTTTTAACAAAGGTGCGCTTCTGCCCGTTTACAGGGTCAGTGGACTCGATATCTCCGTCGCCGTCAAAGCGCAGCCAACGGCTCAGACCACTGTCTGCAGGTGCGGGAGCCGGCGCGCCGCCTGTCCCCGCAGGCACAGTCGGGATAAAGCCGCCCGTGTTGCCGAACAGGATGGACAGCAGGATCGCAAGGATGCTGATGGAAATGGTGGCCATCGGTCCGGCATGGTCATTATTCCTTGAATTTCCGTTTCCCCACGAAATTCTCAAGAACGTTCCATCTCCCTCATCAATAAATTCCCCTTTTAGGTTTGCCTTTTTCTTATTCTTAGCTTTACTTCCTCCAGCGTCTGTATTTTCTGTTGGATAGAGGTCAACAAAACCAACTGTTTTTATATTAAAAGACCATATATCCTCATATGAATGTTCAGATGTAGTGCTCCCACCAGCTATATCGTAAAGTGTTTCTTTACGGTCGATCAAAACCTTCAGTCTAAAATCAATATTATGTTCCAACCTTTCATCATTATAGTTTGACTCAAAAGCGCCTCCCTTGGGAGTAATATGAAACTCTTTGGTGTCAGAGTAGTTTTCTGAGGCTGAAGGTGACATCACGGTATAGACAATCTCATCTGGCACCGTAAATTCCCCCACAATCCACCTACTGTCGGTTGTGCCAAATTTGCGCTCCATTTCCTTGTCCATTCTGTAATAAGCTTTTCCCTCAACACGGAATGATGTTATGGAATGATCATCTCCCCAACCATGCATATTAGATACAGTTTTTGCAGGAATCTCAAAAAAGAAGCTTCCGTCCTCCTGTGAATGAACCGTGATTATTTCCGGATCTAACTCAACCGAATCACTGAAGATATGCTTTGTTATTGTCATATTTTCTGGCAATGCGATAGGTTCTTCGATTATTTCTTCTGCCAGAGCTGTTATGGGGAAAAATGACACACAACAAAGCGCCACGAATAAAATCGCGGAGAGTTTTTTCCCTATCCATTTCATGCTGCAGCCACCCCCTTTTTATTTTTCGAAACAATAACGAACATCAAAGCGGCAATCAACAGCAGCACACCGAGCCACCCGCACCACCGCAACCTGACCGCCGACAGCGCCACGCCGAGGGCAAAGCCAAGCGTCATTCCGCTTATGCAGCGCGTGACCACTATGTAGGACGGCGTTCTGCCCTTGGAAAGGCTGTTTGCAGCCGAAAAGGCAAGCCCCCATAAAAATCCGCCCTGTCTGCCAAGGTTTTGCAGCAGCATTACAAAGGCGATAATGCCCACCATACTGTTTTGCAGCGATTGATTGCTGTTCATAAAGGCATACAGCAGCAAAGAAGCGCCTACTCCGCCCAAAAGCGGGGCAACAGCGGTTATGCTCTTAACGGCAATCCCGCCGAAAAAGCCCTTGAGTCCGCCACCGATCCCTGAAAACGGCGCTTTTTTCTGAAACAGCGGCACAATAGCGGCATTCAGAAAGGCAGCGACTACCACCTTGCCTAAGATTCCTCCCACGGCGCCGAACATCCCGCCGAACATCCCGCCCTGTGCGAAGGTGAGGA
>JAQVYO010000029.1 GCA_028708585.1 Oscillospiraceae bacterium | reverse complement strand
GGCCTTAGGGGAAATTCCCGGGCCGCCGATTTTTGTGACAGGAATGTATTCCACGCGTTTTGAATTTGATTTTTGCCGGCGGATTTGATCCCCGGTCAGCCCCCCTTGGCGGCACAGATTTTCCCAGCATACAAGGTTTTTGATTGTCGGAAGAAAGGAACGAACTTCATGCGGTTGGATAAATATTTAAAAGTTTCCAGACTGATTAAGCGCCGTACCGTTGCGGGGGAAGCCTGCGCGGGCGGCAGGGTCAGCGTGAACGGACGGCGGGCGAAAGCATCCTATGATGTGAAAATTGGAGATGTGATTGAAATCCGGTTTGGCGAACGGCTGCTGTCCGTGGAAGTGCTGTCCGTTGCGGAGCATGTGGGGAAGAACGAGGCGCCCGCCCTGTATAGAGAACAAAGTTCAAAAGGAAATTCGCTTTAAAAGGACATACCCTTTTGCCCTTTCCCATATATATGTACAAACGGCAGAAAGGGCGTGTAAAACATGGCGTATGAGGAAAAAAAACTTCATCCGGAAGGGCCGCACCATGTGATTTTGGAAGATCGGGAGCACCTCAGCATTTCCGGAGTGGAGGATGTGGAAAGCTTTGATGAGAATGCCGTGGTGGTTTATACCTGTAAGGGTGTTTTGGTGGTGCGCGGGACGGATCTGCGCATTGACCGGCTGAGTTTGGACGGCGGGGATCTGAGCGTGGAAGGCATGGTGGATTCTTTGGCTTACGAAACCAAAGACCGCGAGAGCGGCGGCGGGCTGCTTTCCCGTCTGTTCCGCTGAGATATGGGAATCTCCATTGGAGGGCAGGCCGCCGCCTTTGCCGGCGCGGTTGCGCTGGGTCTGGCGGTCGGCCTGGTTTATGATATTCTTCGGATTCTGCGGGTGCGGCTGAAGAACCGGCTGCTGTCTGGCATTTTGGATTTGATCTTTTGGATTATTGTGATTGCGGCGGTTTTTCTATATGCGCTTTCCGCGGGGGACGGCCAGGTGCGTATCTTTATGGCACTCGGGCTGATGGGCGGCGGAATGCTGTATTTTTGTCTTCTGAGTCCGCCGATGCTTTGGCTGGGATATCGCATTGCCGATTTTATTTCCCTGCTTTTCCGCATTCTGGCCCTGCCATTTATATGGTTTTTTAAATTATGTAACAAAATTGAAAAAAAATTGAAAAATATCTTTTATTATTTATCAGGATGGTATAGAATAAGTGCATTACCAGGTGAAATGACGAGGCGGCAGGGTGATACCGGGCGAAGTGGAGGCGGGAAGCGTGAAAATCAAGAAAGCAGGGCTGCCAACAAAAATTATCGTGATAGCACTGCTGGTTTACATGGCAATATCTCTGCTCAATCTCCAAGAGCAGATCAAGTCGGCGCAGGTGCAAAAAGAGGCCGTCGCCGCGCAGGTAGAAGAACTGTCAAAGAAAAACAATAAGCTTGCGTCTGCGATTTCCCGCGGCAACGATCCCGCACTTTTGCAAGAAATTGCGCGGGAAAAATTGGGCCTCGTGTTACCGGGTGAAAAAATTTTTATAGATGTCAGCAATTAATCGATCATTTGGGTAATTGCAAAAATAAGGGGGATTTGGCTCACAATATGGAGTTCGGGATTGGTGCTGTACTGGACGGGAAGGTAACCGGCATTACAAAATTTGGCGCTTTTGTAACTTTGCCGGATGGAAAGACGGGATTGGTGCATATTTCGGAGATTGCCCATACCTTTGTGAACGATATTCGGGATTACTTAAAGGAAGGGCAAACGGTTCGGGTAAAGGTTTTGGGCATGGATGGAACCAATCGGATCAATCTATCCATTAAAAAAGCGATGGATCCGTCTTCAAGCCGTCAGGAGCATTCTGCCCGGCTATCGGGTTCCAGCTTTGCGCCGCGGAGGCCGGCAAATAAGGAGCCTACCTGTTTTGAAGACCGATTAAAGCAGTTTATGCAGGCGTCCGACAGCAAAATGTCCGATTTAAATCGGTACATAGATAAAAAAGGCGGCTCCCGGCGGGGGAGAAGATAAACGCTTTTGCAGCGCTGCGGAAGAATGAACTTGCGGACGGGTTCCCATATAACCCGTCCGTTTTTCTTTTTCATGGACCGCCTGTCTCCGCCGGAGCAGGGGGAACGCAAGTTCCCGCCTCCCTGCAAACAAAAAAGGGGCGCCCTGTTGTTTTAGGGCGCCCAAGAGGCAGGGTGCGGGAGCAAATATGGCACGCATGATGAAACGAGCCATAAAGAGAGGAGCTCCTCGTAGGGGGATACTAAAAGCATTTCCCGCAGATTGGCCAGCTGTAATTTATAGTATAAACAGCATTCCAAATATTGTCAAACAAAACTTTTGTCGATTTTTGTACCATTTTAGGGATAGGAAGGATAAAAATGCACGAGATTTTATATCAGGATATTGTAAAAGCCGTATCCGCTCTTTGCATTGAGGCAAATTGCCGGCTGCCGGCGGATATTCGGGAAGCTCTGCGCCGGGCCAGGGAGACGGAACAGTCTTCTGTTGGCCAATCCATGCTGCAAGATGCCGTGAATAACTTTACTTATGCCGCGTCAAACACACTGCCCATCTGTCAGGATACCGGAATGGCGGTGGTTTTCTGCGCATTGGGACAGGAGGCGCATATTGCCGGCGGGCTTTTGGAGGACGCAGTGAATGAAGGCGTGCGGCAAGGGTATTCAAGGGGATATTTGCGCTGTTCCGTGGTACAGGATCCCCTGCGCCGCACGAATACCAATGACAATACCCCCGCAGTACTTCATCTGCGGCTGACGGAAGGGGATCAGCTTCGCATCACGGTGGCGCCAAAGGGGTTTGGCAGCGAAAATATGACCGCATTGCGCATGTTTAACCCCTCTGTCACCCAGAGGGAAATAGAAGATTTTATCGTCCAAACGGTTGACCGTGCCGGGTCCAACCCATGTCCCCCTGTTATTGTGGGAGTCGGACTGGGGGGAACTTCCGAATATGCGGCGCTGCTGGCGAAACGGGCGTTGCTGATTTCCCAGGACCAACCCAACGGGGATCCGTATTATGCCGATATGGAAGAACGGCTTTTCCGCCGCATCAACTGCCTTGGCATTGGGCCGCAGGGCCTGGGCGGGACGGTGACCGCTCTTGGGGTTCACATCCTTCCATATCCCACCCATATTGCGGGGTTGCCCTGTGCTGTGAATTTGGGCTGTCATGTTACCCGGCATGCATCGACGGTGCTGTGAGCATGTCCGCTTTTTTGACGCATGAGGCGTCGGGCTTTTAAAAAATTTTGTAAATCGATCTAAATTCAGTAGGGATTTTCGTTCACCTGTGGTATAATGTGAATAGGCAAGGAAGTCCTATTGTTGCCGAAAAATCTCTCCGTGAGATAAAAGGAGCTGAAGGAAATGAAATTTGTCTTCACAGAAAAAAAGGTTGATTTGGCCCCATCGACTCGTCAGTATGCGGAGAAAAAAATCGGGAAACTGGATCGCTTTTTTAAAACTGACGCAACCGCGGACGTTACGTTCAGCATGGAAAAAGAGCGGTGCATCGTTGAACTCACGGTCCGGTCGGGCAGCATGATTTTCCGGGCGGAGGAATGTGTGAACAACGAGATGCGGGCCGCCGTTGATCAGGCGGTGGCTTCCGTTGTGCGGCAGATCCGCAAGAACAAGACCAGGCTGGAAAAACGGCTGCGCCAGGGCGCTTTTGAGCGGGATAAAATGATGGCTCCGGAATTTGAAACACAGGAAGAGGTGCAGGAAGAAAAAGAGTTTCCTGTGGTTCGCACAAAGCGCTTTTTCTTAAAGCCCATGACGGTAGAGGAAGCAATTTTACAGATGAATTTGCTGGATCATACATTTTTTGTCTTCCGTAATGAAGAGAGCGACGGAGCGTTTTCAGTTGTCTATACCAGGAAAAATGGCGGATATGGTCTTATTGAGGACGAAATCTGATGGGAAAAAAGCGGGGATATATCCGCGCAGGAACAGCTATGGGAACTGGGCGGCAGAATCCTTTTCATAAACGTAAACGATTCTATCTTTCCGGGAGGGCGATTTTCGCTCTCCCTTTCTTGATATCCGAATAGGAGAAAGCCCGCCGATACGTTTGAACCTCCCGATTTTATAGGGATTGATAAAATGATGGAACAAGCCGCAGAGGAGCAGACCCAAAATGATCCGGGTCTGCTCCTCTGCGGCTTGTTCTAAATGCGGATTAATCTAAGTTGATATGTTTTCGCGCAAGTTGCAGCCGCACCATTGCGCGGGCAAGAGCAATTTGAGAATTTTGGTGTTCGTTGATGCTCTGCCGCTGGCGCAGCCGTTCTTCGGCACGCCGTTTCGCTTCAAGGGCGCGCTTTTCATCGATATTCTCCGGCCATTCACAAGCCTGAGCAAATACAATAACGCCTTCCCTCAGAACCTCCAAAAAGCCGGAAGAGTGAAAGGCTTCTTTCCACTCCCCGTTCACTTTGACGGATAAGCTGCCGGGTATAAAAGGGGCAACCAAAGGGGCATGGCCCGCAAGGATGGTAAGGGAGCCGTCCGGCGCCTGAATGGTCAGCGCCTCCGCATGAGTGGAAAAAAACTGGTGTTCCGGGGTTAGGATATCCAGAGGGAACGTTTTCATTGCTGATTCATCCCCTTTGCCTTTTCACGGGCTTCGTCCAGATCGCCCACCATGAAAAACGCCGATTCAGGCAAATCATCCACCTCACCATCCACAATGGACTTGAAGCTGCTGATGGTCTTTTGCAGTGGCACAAAACGCCCCGGCGTTCCGGTGAATACTTCGGCCACATTCATAGGCTGAGATAGGAACAGCTGAATGCGGCGCGCCCGATAAACGGCCTTCCGGTCTTCCTCGGCCAATTCGTCCATGCCCAAGATGGCGATGATGTCTTTCAATTCATTGTAACGCTGGAGGCATTCCTGCACTCTCCGGGCGGTATCGTAATGTTCTTCCCCCACAATATTTGGGGCCAGAATCCGAGAGTTGGATTCGAGGGGGCTGACGGCGGGATAAATGCCCATTTCCGAAATCTGCCGGGACAAAACGGTGGTGGCGTCCAAATGAGAGAATATCGTGGCGGGCGCCGGGTCGGTTAGATCATCTGCTGGAACGTAGATGGCCTGCACGGAGGTAATAGAACCTTCGGAGGTGGAAGCAATCCGTTCTTCCAGTGCCCCCAGTTCAGTGGCCAGCGTGGGCTGATAGCCAACTGCGGAAGGCATTCTGCCCAGGAGGGCGGATACTTCATTGCCCGCCTGGACGTAGCGGAAGATGTTATCAATGAACAAAAGCACATCCTGATGAGAAACATCCCGGAAATACTCTGCCATGGTCAGACCACTGAGGGCCACCCGCATGCGGGAGCCGGGCGGTTCATTCATTTGGCCGAACGCCAGCGCCGTTTTGGAGATGGCGCCGGATTTCCGCATATCCATAATCAGATCGTTGCCTTCACGGCTGCGTTCTCCCACGCCGGTAAAAACAGAATATCCGCCGTAATTGGTGGCGATATTATAAATAAGTTCCATAATCAGCGTGGTTTTTCCCACGCCGGCACCGCCAAATAAACCAATTTTTCCTCCCTTTGCATAAGGGGTGAGCAGATCAATTACCTTGATCCCTGTTTCAAAAAATTCGGTTGCGGGATTTAAATTGACAAAAGCGGGAGGATTTCTGTGAATGCTCCATCTGGGAGCCTCAATAGGGCCTTTGTCGTCAATAGGCTGCCCCAAAACATCAACAACACGACCCAGCACGGCATCGCCTACCGGAACCTGAATACCGGAACCGGTGTTGAGGACCTCCGTGTCACAGCAGAGGCCTTCAGTGGCCTCCAGGGCAATGCATCGCACCACACCGGGAGCAATATGGGAAGCCACTTCCATATGCACGCCGTCGGCGGTGACAAGAAGATCGTATATTTTGGGAGTTGTACCTTCAAACCGGACCTCCAAAACCGGTCCGCTGATCTTGACAATAATTCCTTTTGATTTAGTTTCCTGTGGCATAAGCTTCATCTCCGTTCCGCAATGCCTCGACGGCTCCGGAAATTTCTGTGATTTCCCGGGTGATTGCCGCCTGACGCGCCATATTATACTGCATTGTCAGCTTTTTCATCAATTCATCCGCATTGCGGGTTGCGCTCTGCATGGCATTCATCCGGGCAAAATGCTCGCTGGAATATGCTTGCGCCAGCGCAGAGAAGATTTCCGCAGTTAAAAATTGGGGAATCAGCATATGAAACGCTTCTTCCGGGGAGGGGACGTAGATAATGTCCGCTTCCGGAATGCGCGCGGGGATTTCGTCATAGTCCTTTGGCAAAAGCGGTAAAAGACGGTTCATGACCGGCAAATGCCGGGACGGTCCGGAAAACATGGTATAAATAATATACACTTCATCGGTCAGCATTTTGTCGTAAATATCAATCACGTCAGAGGCCAGCGTTCGAGCGTTGGCCAAGGAAGGGTCCTGCGAAACACCCATAATTTCAATATCCGGCTGAATCCCATTCCGGTGGAAAAAAGCGCTTGCTTTCAGTCCGCAGGTAATCAAATGATAATTGGGGTGACCTTTGGTTTCCGCATAGGCATAATGAAGCAGGTTGGCATTGTAAGATCCCGCCATGCCTTTGTCCCCCGCAATAACGATATAGGTGCGGCGCTCGCCTCCCCTCGCCATTAAGTAAGGAAGGGATTGCGGCGCTGGTGAGGAGAGCAGTATTTCCCTGATCGCGCGTTTCAGACGCTCAGAATAAAGCTGGTTGTATGCAATGTGCCCCAATACCTTTTTCATGCGGGAAGAGGCAACGATCTGCATGGCGCTCGTAATTTTTCGCGTTTCCGCTACCGCGCTGATATGGTGGCGTATTTCATTGATGTTTTGCATTGGCTTTTTCTCCATAGTCTGCGGCAAATTGCGCAATGGCCTTTTCCAGGACTTCTTTGCCGCCTTCTCCGAAATCGCCTGTAGTGTTAATGGTTTCAAAAATGTCGGAGTAGTTCCGCTTCAGATAGAGAAGAAGCTCCGCTCTGTATGGGGCTACTTCTTTCACCGTCAAACCCGAAAAGCAGTCCTTGGCATAGGCCGTTAGGATAGAAACCTGCTCTGCCAGCGACAAAATCTGATCCTGAGGCTGTTTTAAAAGCTCCGTCAGCCGTTCGCCTCTTTGCAGCAATTTCGCGGTGGTACTGTCGATATCCGCGCCGAACTGAGCGAAAACGGCCATATCCCGATACTGTGCCACATCCAGGCGTAGGCTGCCGGACACTTGTTTCATAGCGGAATGCTGCGCCGCCCGGCCCACCCGGGAAACGGACAGCCCCACATTGACCGCGGGGCGAATGCCCGCGTGGAACAGCTCGCTTTCCAAATAGATTTGTCCATCGGTGATGGAAATGACGTTGGTGGGAATATAAGCGGAAATATCCCCCGCCATAGTCTCCACAATGGGAAGAGCGGTGATGGAACCGCCGCCCAAAGCATCGTCCAGTTTTGCGGCCCGCTCCAGTAAACGGCTGTGCAGGTAAAACACATCGCCCGGGTAAGCTTCCCGGCCGGATGGCCGGCGCAAAAGCAGGGAGATGGCCCGGTAGGCGACGGCATGCTTGGATAAATCGTCGTAAACGATTAAGACGTCCTTGCCCTCCAGCATAAACTTTTCAGCAATGGAGCAGCCAGCGTAAGGCGCCAGGTACTGCATGGCTGAACTGTCCCCCGCGGTGGAAGAGACCACCACGGTTTGTTCCATGGCTCCCGTTTCGGACAGCGTATGGACAAGGCCGGCCACGGTGGAGGCTTTCTGCCCGATGGAGCAATAGATGCAGATGACGTCCTTTCCCCGTTGGTTGAGCATTGCGGACAGTGCAATGGATGTTTTCCCGGTCTGCCGGTCGCCGATAATCAATTCCCGCTGGCCGCGGCCAATAGGAATCATGCTGTCGACGGCAAGAATGCCGGTTTCCAAAGGCCGGCTTACCGGCATCCGGTGCATAATAGACGGGGCGGGATTTTCCACGGGCCGGTACTCGGCCGCATGCAGCTCCCGACCGTCCAGCGGGCGGCCAATGGGGTCGATCACCCGGCCAAGAAGCTCCGGTCCAACACAGATATCCGCAGTGCGCCCGGTGCCTTTTACCAAGGAGCCGGCCGATACTTCATTTCCCTTGCTGAGCAAAACGGTACCCACTCCGTCCAGACGAAGGTCCAGCGCAAGGCCGTATGCATCGTTTTCAAATTCCAAAAGCTCGCCGTAGCGGCTGTGAGGCAAACCGGCCACCTGCACAATGTCATCGCTGCAGCTTTCCACGGTTCCATATTCGTAAACCTGAGGAGAAAATTCATATTTATTTAGTTTATCCCGAAGGAAGGGCCCCACGGGGCCTGGATCAAATTGAAGCATAACTCCTCACCATCCCATCAATCGGAAAGACTACGGTGCAGTTCGCTTAACTGTGTGGAGAAACTGTAGTCATATACGCGTCCGTCCACAAAGGCAAAAAAGCCGCCCAGCAGGGAAGGCTCCTCTATAATTTTGAACTGCACCTTTTTTCCCAAAAGCTTTTCAAAGCACTGGGAGATGGATGCGACTTCCTGCTCGTCATAAGGAGGCGCGATTTTCAGGATTGCTTCCTGCATAATTTTCCCCCGCCTTTTTTACAAAATCGTCAACCAGAGCGCGGTTGTCTTCCAGCCGGACCTCGCGCCGGAGAATCTTGCTTGCCATATCTAAGGCCAAATTTGTAATCTCTTCGTTCATGCTGCGGACGGCCCTGCGCTTTTCTTCTTCCGCCTGGGCACGGGCTTGCTCCTCAATGGATGCAGCTTTTGTCTTTGCCCCGGCAATAATGTCGCCGGCCTCTTTTTCCGCCTTCTGCTGTTGGTCGCGCATGGCCTTAGAAAGTTTATCCTTGGCTCCGGTCATGGATGCTTCATATTGTTTTTTCAAGCTGACGGATTCCTGTCGGTATTGATCCGCTTCGTTCATTTCATTTTTGATCTTTTCTTCCCGGGACAGCATATATTTGCGAACCGGTTTATAGACCAGAAGACGAAGAAGCAGAAACAGGACGATAATATTGATAATGTGTATGATGATATCCACCGGTTGCAGATCCATATCATCCACTCCTTTACCAGTTTACGATTCATACATAAACTTGAAATAGTAGGATTTGTTTGCTTATTTCATCGAGAAAAGCATAATCAAAGCGGTAACAAAACCGTAAATTGCTGTGGATTCGGTCAATGCAAGTCCCAAAATGAGTATGGTTGTAATTTTACCGGAAGCCTCGGGCTGTCTGGCTACCGCTTCGGACGCGCGGCCTGTGGCAAGCCCCATTCCGAGTCCGGCAAAGGCTGCCGCCAGAAGGCAAAGTCCGATGCCGATGGGAAGAAGTGCATAAGTCATTAAGAATACCCTCCTTAAGATTGAATCTTTTTGTTTTTCCCTCTATTCAACTGCCTCGCTGATATAGGCCAGCGTAAGAGTGACGAAAATAAATGCCTGCACTAGGGGATGAAAAACATTGAAAAACAGTCCCAGCACGCTGGGTATCCCCACTGCACCGTTGCCCAGAGCGTTGTAAAGCAGATCCACGACAACCATTCCGCCCAGCATGTTGCCAAACAGCCGGCAGGCCAGCGACACGGGAATTGCAAAGTCGCTGATCATCCGGATGGGAATGACAAAAGAATACGGCGTTCCAAGGCTTCTGATCCGGCCAATGATTCCCTTGCGGTTGATCCCATAAAAATTGATTAGAACGAATGTGATGATTGCCAGGGCAAAGGTAAAGGTAATATCCGTTGTGGGCGGACGGAAGCCGAACAGTTCCACAATGGCGCATCCCACCAAAAGCGCGGTTATCGTAAAGATATAGGCGCCGAGGTTATTGCTGAGGTCACCGGTTTTGTCTCTGGTATAGCGCTCAATGCCATCCACCATCAATTCCAAAATGTTCTGAGCCGCACCGGGGTTCTCTTTCATGCGCGGAATGACGAAGACGCGTGCCAAAACCGCCAGAATTACAAGCCCGGCCATTACGATCCAGGACAGCATTACCGTGCTGCTGACGCTGACGTTTAAAACGGATATCCGATTCGGTGAAAGAGCTACATCAAACGCCCTTCCCCGGGAGGAGCCGAACAATCGGGTTAGAATTTCTACCACAGCAACCCAAATGATGACAACCAAAGCGCCGTTTCGGAATAGCTTTACCAAATGTCTGCCTTTTGGATCCTTGGTGATAAATTTTATAAAATGGAAAGCTGTCTGCCGAGGCGCCTTTTTCCCGGCGGAACTTTCCTGCGCGACCGACGCCGCTTGCTGCCGCCGCTTCGTTTCGCGGCGGGCCTGGAATGCCGCTGCGGCCCGCCCCGGGGCCAAAATTACCCAAGAAATGCCATAAATTAACGTGGCCGTAAAATCTACCGCGGCACGGACGCCGCGAATGTTGCGCATATCCCGCATCCCGGGAATCACCAACAACCGGCCAAGTATCGCCAAAAGAATGAGGATTCCGGCAATTGCCCATGCCATCGCCACCGTATTGCTGACACTGACGCCGAAAACCAGCGTACGCATTGCCCAAATGGATTTATGCGGAGCCTTGGGAATGAAAAGCAAAAGAGAAATGCGGATGGCAGCCCAAATGAAGATGATCAGAAGCGCGGAAAAGGCGGGAGAAAGCGGCGTTCGCTTTTTTGGCTTCCTGGAGTTTAAGGCCGCCTTTTTCTGTGCTTTTGCGGCTTTGGCTTCAAGCTTATGCGCCGCGCGCCGTTTCCATATGGTCCGGACTGCCCGGAAAGGGAAGAGAAAGCCGTATCCGACTGCGTTTAGTAGGGTGACAACCATTTCCAAAATGGTTTGCGCACCCCCGGGGATTTCCTTCATGCGGGGAACCGCTAGGAAGCGGCCTAGCGCCGCCAGCACAATCAAAATGGCGAGAATGCCCCAGCCCAGCAAAACCGTATTGCTGACGCTGATCCCAAAAACCCGCGTATGAAGGGACCAAATAGGAGTCAATGGACGCTCATAGCCAGTTGCGATGCGGAGCAGCCGCACAACAAATACCCAAATACCCAGGATCATGAGAACCGACCCCGCCGTTTTTGTCCATTTCCCTCTGGAAGCGTTGCCGGCTTTCGCAGGTCTCCGAGAGGTAAACCGTTTCCAAAAGAACCCAGCGCCAGCCGCGAGGGCGGAGACAATGAGAATCAGTATGGTGGATAAATTGATTGTCAACGCGTTCGCCTGCCTTTTCAGCCCGGACCTTATGTGCGCCCGGGAGCGGGATCAAGCAATTGGGCAAGAGAACCTTCTCAAAAGCTAAATGCCGCCATATTTACTGATCGTTATCAGTATCTTGCCCGTATTATAGTCCTTTCATTTTCAGAATGCAATCTAAGAATAAACAAAAAAATTGCATTTCTTATTTTCTTCTTGGTGGTACTTGACAGGATCTTTCATAAAACGACTGAATTGATGCAATCATGCAAGAAATAGAATTCAAACTTGCATTTTTCATCTAATAGTTCAATGAAAATAATATATATTTAAAGAAAATGATGCCTTAAATGTTTGGCCTTGCTTAACAGGGGCTTTCTGGAAGGAGCGAGTGGGCTTTGCTCCGGCATCCTTTGGCGCTTAGAAAGGGGAGGCGCCCATGTTTTATATGGAAGGCAAGGGGAAGAAAAGCCGGAGGATGACCTTGGTATGCGGCACACGGCGAATAAAAAAAGAGCTGCCGCAAAACTTTCGTTTTGCGGCAGCTCCTGGCAGTTTAGCATTCGGAAGGAGACAGGCAAAGGGAATGTGCCGGCGGAGCCAGTCAAACCGCGCTGCCTGCAATCCGCAGGCAGATCACGCGTGGTTTTGGCCACTCCGCCAGGCACAGCAATGGATGAGATAGACCTATACAATATGTGGTATGAAACGGCTAAGCTTCATATAAATATAGTACTATCAGGAGGCCCGCCTGTCAAGCAGTTTTTTCCAAGTCAAACCGAGTCAGATCAAAGAAACGCTCTCCCTATGGGGGGAGCGTCCTTTTGTGTGCTCAGCTGTTGGGAGATCCGGCGTTCTCTTTGTATTTTACTGGAGCTTGGTGGTTTCAGTGGGAAGCGGGGTATCCTTCTGAAAAAATGTAAAGGTTGCGTAAAATACCATGGTAGACGACGCATCATAAATTTCCACGGAACAGACGCAGGTCTGCCGGCCGATTTTAATGGGCTTTGCGATGGCATGCACAAGGCCTTCTCCCACTGGGCGCAGAAAGTAAACGGTGCTGCTTTGCGTCACGAAAGATTTTCCGGCGCCCGCCCAGGCGGCGACGCCGGAAACGGTATCCGCCAAAGTGAACAAAAATCCGCCATGCGCCATTTTCATGGGATTAAATACGTCTGGCGTTATCTCGGCGGTGCCTTCCGTCCTGTCTTCACTAATATGGGTGATGCGAATACCGTTCCGGTGAATGTAATTGTCTCCGGTCTGGATACTGTTCAGCAGCCATTGGGTAATTTCTTTTTTATTGAGGTCATTTAAGGAATCCACTTAATATTTTCTCCTCTGCTTCTTGTTCCGTCAGTCCAAGAGTCATCAGTTTAAGCAGCTGGTCACCCGCGATGCGGCCGATTGCCGCTTCATGAACCAGCTGTGCGTTGGGGTTGTTGGCGGTGATGGCTGGGATGGAACGAATTTTGGCATGCCCCATCAAGATGGAATCGCATTGTACATGGCCAAAGCCAGATGCGTTTCCAATCATACGGGGATAAAACGTTTGGGAAGACTCATCCTGCGCTACGGAACGGGAAATGATTCTGGAGGCGGACCCTGCTCCATTCAAAAACACGTCCATTTCCGAAACTGCGGTTTGTTTGCCTTGGGTCAGCAGCCGCTCGGCCAAAACAGCTTCGGCATTTTTCCCCACTTCCACTTTGGTATACCGTTTTGTGGAATCTACGCCCCGGATCTGAACCATATCCATCTGAATGAAAGCGCCTTCTTCCAAATAGACAACAGTTTTCGGATTCATGATACGCTCTCCGCTGCCGTTTCCTTCTCCATAATGCTTTTCATTGTAACGGATTTTGGAGTTTTTCCCCACATGAAACGTATGCAGCCCGTCGTGCTGAGAACGGTTGTGCCCGTCGTTGTGGATGCCGCATCCGGCGATGATATCCACATCGCAGTTTTCCCCAATGTAAAAATCGTTGTAGACCAGTTCTTCCAGCCCGCTTTCCGTAATGATAACCGGAATGTGAACGCTTTCTCCGCGGGTCCCGGGACGGATGAAGATATCAATGCCGGATTTATCCGTTTTGCTTTTGATGGTGATGTTTTTGGTGCTTGATCGGGCGGACAGCCCACCGTTTTTGCGAATGTTATAGGCGTCTCTGGGAAGCCCCGTCATATTCGCCACTTGAAAGAGGAGCGTTTCTTCTATTTGATTTGTTTTGTTCATTTTCGCATCCCCTTTTCCATATACCGGCATTCCGTTATGGTATCAGCCATAATATAGGGGAAGGTTTCCGCCGTGGGTCCCCGGCGCCGGATTTCTCCGTCCGCAACCACAATGATTTCGTCTGCAAGGGAAATGATGCGCTCTTGGTGGGAGATGATAAGAAGCGTGGCGGTGCGCTGAGCGCGCAATGCCTCAAAGGTTTCAACCAGCCGGCCGAAACTCCATAGATCAATACCCGCTTCCGGTTCGTCAAAAATCATAAATCCAGAATTGCGGGCCAGGATTGTGGCAATTTCAATCCGCTTTATCTCGCCTCCAGAGAGACTGGCGTTCACCTCCCGGTCTACATAATCGTCGGCGCAAAGGCCCACCCGGGTCAGATATTGACAGCATTCGGCATGGGTCAGCCCTTTGCTGCCCGCAGAAAGTTCCAAAAGATCCCGCACCTTCAGCCCTTTAAACCGGGGAGGCTGCTGGAAACCGTAACTGATGCCAAGGCGGGCGCGCTGGGTAACTCCCAGGCGAGTGATGTCGGCGCCATTGTAACGGATGCTCCCGCCAGTGGGGGAAACAAGGCCCATAATAATCTTTGCAAGGGTGGTTTTCCCGCCGCCGTTTGGCCCTGTGACTACAATGAATCGGTTGTCTTCAATGGTAAGACTGATGTTCTTTAAAATGTGAAGGGATGCGTTTTCTTCATCTTTTACCTGGTAGCCGAGGTTTGAAAGCTCCAACATGACATTCTCCAGACCGTGCATAGGGATTTGCCCCGTGATGCAGGACCGCAGCCGGCTCGCATAAAGGCGATGGCGCCCGCAGCTTCCGCCCTTTCCAGCAGGCGGCGCGCTCAAAATAAAAAGGCATTTTCCAAAAAACAGACGCCG
>JAQVYO010000163.1 GCA_028708585.1 Oscillospiraceae bacterium | reverse complement strand
GACTCCTGTAATGGTGCCGCCAGTTCCGACACCGGCCACAAAAATATCCACCTTTCCATCGGTGTCTTCCCAAATTTCCGGTCCTGTTGTGGCGCGATGCACCGCGGGATTTGCTGGGTTGACAAATTGTCCGGGGATAAAGCCGTTGGGAATCTCCTTGGCAAGCTCGTCGGCTTTGGCAATTGCCCCTTTCATTCCCTTGGCGCCATCCGTCAAAACGATCTCCGCTCCATATGCCTTCATTAAACTCCTACGCTCGATGGACATGGTCTCAGGCATGGTGATGATAATCCTATAACCTCTCGCCGCCGCTACCGAGGCGAGTCCTATACCGGTATTTCCGCTGGTCGGCTCGATGATGACGGAACCTTTTTTCAACAAACCCTTTGTTTCCGCGTCGTCGATCATCGCTTTCGCAATTCTGTCCTTGACACTGCCGGCCGGGTTGAAGTACTCCAGCTTCACGAGTATAGTGGCCTTTAGGTGGTTTGCTGCTTCAAAGTTTTTCAGTTCAAGCAGCGGGGTTTTTCCAATGAGCTGATCGATGGATTGATATATTCTGGACATAACATTCCTCTCCTTATCATTTTATCGCCAAAACCGTGCGCAAGGTCGGCGATGTCATCTATATGTTCCGTTCCGATCGAAAGCCTAACGGTTGCCGGCTCTATGCCTGCTTTCGGCAATCTCACACAAGAGTTGAAGCGGGGGAATGATCAGCAATTTTACATCCCATGATATTGCCCATCATAATTATAGTTTAATAGGATATTAGCACAATCTTCCCTACTATGTCAATTGGCAAAAGATAAAGGATGATGTATTTTTCCTAAGAAAAAAGATGATTTTTTGTACCAAATACTGGACTTTCGTATTATAATGTAAAGAGAAGATAAATACTACCATTTTTAAAACTTTATGGACCCATTTGACGTCATATCAATGTCCTGGAAATATGAAGTAAAAAGTCGAAATAAATCGAAATGGTTACATAAGAAGGGTATATTTCATGCAAAAGCAAATACAAAGGCAAAAACATCATCACCAATACAGCCAATCCAATGTTTTGTTCCGATTGGTGGCAAGTATCCTGATTTGTTGCATCGCCGCTGCCATATTGGGCTTAAAAGCCGGGAATTTATCCCATCAGCTCAAGCAAACGGAAGGGCAATTGGCCCTTTTAACACTGGAAACGGAGAAACTAAAAGGAGAAAACGATGCGCTGCAGAAAAAATATAACGAAACACAAAAGGCAGAAAAGGCGCAACCGGCCGCCAAACAATCTGAAGCAGGAAAAGCCGCCCAAAAAGTTGCTTATTTGACCTTTGATGACGGTCCTTCTCCCTATACCGAAACATTGCTCAATATATTAAAGGAGCACGATGTTCGCGCAACCTTTTTTGTGGTTGGAAATAATGTTGTGAAATATCAAGGTGTCGTGCAGAAAGCATATGAAAACGGGAATGCAGTCGGCATTCATTGTTACAATCATGCTTATTCATCCATCTATGCCAGTCAAACAGCTTTTTTCAGGGATTATAACAATATGAAGGAACTGCTTACCAGCCTTCTTGGATCTTCTCCGACCCTCTGCCGGTTTCCAGGAGGAACTTCAAATACCGTAAGCGAACATTATGGGGGCGCTCACTTTATGCAAAATATCTTGCCTCAGGTGACGCAAATGGGGATGACTCCCTTTGACTGGAATGTAGATTCAAAAGATGCCAAGCCATCTCCAGCTTCTGTGCAGGCAGTTGTCCGCAACGTGGTAAACCAAGCACGAAAATATCATCATCCGGTTATTCTTTGCCATGATACAAAAAAAAATACCATTTCCGCTATCCCGTTTATTATTACTGAACTTAAAAATTTGGGGTATTCTTTTGACGTGCTTTCTCAAAACGCGCCTGCCTGCCGGCAAAATCCTGCGTAATCCATTTTTTACAATTGTTCACAGATTGTTCAGGTAAAAAACATCGGATGCGAAACGATCCTCATCGGGACCAAAAATGCTTGAGAATGAAAATTTATGTAAAACTGGCGCTATACAGGACAGCGCCAGAGTATAACCGGCACAAGAGATGAACCTCATTGGGAGGAGTCTTCCTGTATTTTTTCCTCGCGATAACATAAACCCTGAAACAACGTCGTTGCAAACATGGATTTACTCAGCTCATTTAAAAAGATGCTCAGGCATTTGAAATCTTCACTGGAGAGCGTTGTGTACAGATAGTTTGTTAAAGCTGCAATGAGAGCATTTAATTCACATGGATTCACAATAGTCACCCCGAACAGTATATGCGAAAAGACTCGGAAAGGGCAATGCGGCACCCGCGCGCCATCTTCCATCTTGCTTAAAATCCGCCTATTTTCCTTTCAGAAAGACCGCAGTTCCGGCCGGAACCGCGGTCTTTCATAGATTTCATAGATAGGGAAGGAAGTATCTGAAAAATTATCATTTGCTTGGGACCAACTGGAGTTCCACTCCGCTGACGGTGAGGGCCACCCCTGCCCGGAATTCAATATTGTTATAGCACCGCTCGTAAAGATCCCATCCGGCTGCTGCGTTTGCTTCCTCTGTTCCCATCGAAGCGTTGATTCCTCCATTATACATGTTATCCGAATAAACATTTCCGCTTCCCGAAATGGCAACCACATTATAGGTGCCGGCAGGGAAGTCTCTTCCGGCAACAAATTTTCCGCTTCCCAGTTGGACCGTCCCCGTGTTTGTTTTGGCCCGAGCAATTAAGGGATTCCCGCTTGCATCATGGGAGGATATCTGAATCACCACTCCGCCGCTGACGGACAATACCACGCCGCCTTTCAGAGCGACTTTGGAAGCTTGCTGAGCGTATATGTCGGAACCGGACTTTGCATTGGGATCCTTCACGCCCATAGCCGCATTGATGCCTCCGCTGTACATGTTGCTGGAGTAAACATTTCCCTTGCCGGAAACCGCTGTAATATCATATATTCCTTCAGGAAAGTCAATTCCGGCAGTGTAATGGCCGCTGATCAACTGCTTCCGCACAGAAATGGGAGAAGCGGACGGCGATTCCGCGGGAGATTCCGTAAGCGCCATGGAAGGCAAAGGCTTTTGCGTCGGATTTCCGGAGGCTGCAGGGGAGATTTGGCCGCCGCCGCTGACAGACTGTTCGGCGTTATGGTTGCTGCCGATTGCCGCAAGCACACTGATGATAGAAATGACGATAAGTACAATAAACCACCTTTTATAATAAAATGGCTTTTTATCCTTGTGGTCCATCATGATATATGAGACCTCCCTGAAACTATAATACTTACATTTATAAGAAAATCGCGTAAGATTATTCCTTTTGTCATCCCATTCTTCATGAAAGGAAAAATTCAAATGAGAATCGCAGTAATAAAGATTATACAATAAATCAAAGGAAATTTACAAGAGAAAATGGAAGAAACGTCAAAATTATAAATGAGCCTGAAACCCA
>JAQVYO010000162.1 GCA_028708585.1 Oscillospiraceae bacterium | reverse complement strand
AAGCGATTTCGTCGAGCGCTTGAGGACCCAAGCCTTTGCGGGGAGGATCTACAATGATGACATCAGGCTGGAGTCCCTCCGCCCGCAAGGCTTTCGCGGCGGTCCCCGAATCGCCGCAGTAAAAAGATACATTTTGGATGCTGTTGCTTGCGGCGTTTTTCTTGGCGTCCCGAATGGCTTCGGGAACAATCTCCACGCCGATGACCCTTCCGGCCCGGCGGGCCATGAAAAGAGAGATGGTGCCGGTCCCGCAATACAGGTCCAGAACGGTCTCATGCCCGGTGAGCGCCGCATATTGCATGGCGGTTTCATAAAGGCGCAAGGTCTGTTCTCGGTTCACCTGATAAAACGAAGGGACGGAAAGATTGAAGCGAAGGCCGAACAGCTGGTCGGTTAAATAATGTTTTCCCCAAAGAAGCTTGAATTGTTTGCCCAGGATGACGTTGCCCGGCGCCCGGTTGACGCTCAGTAAAATGCCGGAACAGGAGGGGCAGGCCTGGCGCAAAAGCGCAATCAGCATGTCCTTTTTAGGAAGTTGTTCTCCGTTGGCCACCAGGCATATCAGCGACTCGCCCAGGTGGTTGGTACGCACAAATACATGGCGTATGAGGCCGGTTCCGGTTTTCTCCTCATAGGCGGGAATACAGGCGTCCGTCATCCAACGCCGAACCGCCTTGGCGGCTGCGTTGGCGGCATCGTTGACAATGAGGCAGTGGTCGATCTGCCTGACATCATGGCTTCTGGTTCGGTAAAATCCGATTTTTACCCCTTCAGGGCCGGAAGAAACGGGATATTGAGCTTTGTTTCGGTACTTTAGGATGGCATCGGCGCCCAAGATCACGGGGACGGGCAGGGCAAGTCCCCCTATGCGCTTTAACGTATCCTCAACATGAAGCCGTTTGATTTCCAGCTCTTCCTGGTAATCCATGTGCCAGAAAGCGCATCCGCCGCAGATACCGAAATGAGGACAGGCGGGGGGGCGGCGCATGGGAGAGGCGGTGATGACCCGTTCCACCCGGGCAAATGCCATGGACTTTCGTACCTTTAAAATCCGGATAGCGCAGGTTTCGTCCCGCAAAGCGCCTTTGACAAACACAACCAGGCCATTTACCCGGGCGATTCCAGATCCGTCGCCGGAGCAGCCGTCGATTTTTACTTTTAGAATTTCGTTTTTTTTCAGTTCCATGTCGCGATTTGATCCTTTGCATTGTTTATTGAAGGGGAAGGGGAGCTTCCGGAAGCTCCGGTATGCAAGATGGAATTTTAGTATATCATGAAAGAAGGTTCCGGCAAAGTAAACCTTACCGAAAAGGGGAAGAAAAGCGGTAAAAAAGAATGGAAAACAGGTGGCCTTTACAGGCGGCGCACATGCTGATACAATGAGCTAAAACTGCTGTTACGCTTGGAAAAGGAGAGAGCACAATGAATAAGATACAAATGAGCGTTCCTCTGGTGGAAATCGACGGGGACGAGATGACCCGTATCCTCTGGCGGCAGGTCAAAGAAGAGCTGTTGCTGCCTTATATAAATTTGAAAACGGAATACTATGATTTGTCTTTAAAGGAGCGGGAGCGCACCGGGGACCAGGTGACTGTGAAGGCCGCCATGGCCATCCGGGAGCGCGGTGTGGGCGTCAAGTGCGCCACGATCACGCCGAATGCCCAACGGATGGAAGAATATCATTTGACACAAATGTGGAAAAGCCCCAATGGGACCATCCGCTCCCTGCTGGATGGAACGGTGTTTCGCACGCCCATTCTTGCAAGCTGTATCCGGCCTGTGGTGCGCAACTGGAAGCGGCCCATTACCATTGCAAGACACGCCTACGGGGACGTTTACCGGGCAACCGAAGTTCGGGTACCGGGGGAAGGCCGGGCGGAGCTGCTGTTTACCGGAGCGGACGGAATGCTGATCCGCCAAACCGTCTATGACTTTGAAGGAGCCGGTGTGATGCAGGCGCAATATAATAAAGATGCGTCCATTTTCTCCTTTGCCCGGTCTTGCTTCCAATTTGCGCTGGACCGAGGGGAGCCGCTTTGGTTTTCTACCAAGGACACGATTTCCAAGACCTACGACCACCGGTTCAAAGATGTTTTTGCGGAGATTTACGAAACGGAGTACAAAGCAGCTTTTGAAGCGGCGGGCATCCATTATTTTTATACACTGATTGACGATGCTGTGGCAAGGGTGGTCCGCTCGGAGGGCGGCTTTATCTGGGCCTTGAAAAACTATGACGGCGATGTGATGAGCGATATGGTGTCCACCGCCTTTGGCAGCCTTGCCATGATGACCAGCGTTCTGGTAAGTCCCGACGGAAAATATGAATACGAGGCCGCCCACGGGACAGTAACCAAGCATTACCACCGGTATTTGAAGGGAGAAGCCGTTTCCACAAATCCCATGGCCACTTTGTTTGCGTGGACGGGGGCCATTGGAAAACGGGGAGAGCTGGACGGAAATAAGCCGCTTACCGCGTTTGCAAGACGGCTGGAGAACGCTGCGGTGCGGACCATCGAGGACGGCGTGATGACCAAAGACCTTGCCGGAATCTGCGAAGGCGTGACCGCCCGGACGGTGGACAGCCTTGCATTCCTTTCCGCTGTCCGCCAAAGATTGTAAAGGCATGAAAAGCCTTGATCCCTGCGGGATCAAGGGGACGTTTGCGCCGCCGTTTTTAGGGCAGAAAGCGGCGGCGCTTTCTGCGCCATGTTCTTCTTTGCCGCATTTCTTCCATATGATATAATAAAGCATCAGGAAGGCATCCGATAACGAAACAGCAGGAAAGGGGTGAACTGCTTGTATTATTTGGGCGTGGATTTGGGCGGAACCAACACGGCGGCGGCTGTGGCGGATGAAACAGGGAGGCTCTATGCCAAAACGAAGGAAAAGACGCCGAAGACCGGCGGGCCGGACGCGGTTGCCGAATGCGTCTGCAGCGCCGCGCGAGAAGCGGCGGCGTTGGCAGGCGTTTCCTTGGACCAATTTCGATCCGTTGGAATCGGCGCGCCCGGCATTGTGGAGCCGCTATCCGGTCGGATAGAACATTGGAGTGGACGCAGTTTTCAGAAGGTTCCTTTTGGCGGCATGGTGGGAAAACGACTGCATCTTCCTGTTTTTCTGGAGAATGACGCAAACGCGGCTGCCCTGGGGGAATTCGCCGCGGGGGCCGGGCAAGGCGCCGGCCATATGGTAATGGTGACCCTTGGAACCGGCGTCGGCTGCGGCATCCTCATGGGCGGCAAGCTTTACGGCGGATGCAACCATGCGGCGGGGGAGATGGGACATGTGGTTCTGGTCCCAAACGGGATTCCCTGCTCCTGCGGCCGCCGGGGCTGCTTTGAGCTGTATGCTACCGCTGCCGCCCTAGTGCGGCAGACCAAAGAGAAAATGGGCAGCGCAAAAGATTCTGCTTTGTGGCAGCTGGCCGGCGGAAAACTTTCGGGGGTTTCCGGCCGGACGGCGTTTGAGGCCATGC
>JAQVYO010000028.1 GCA_028708585.1 Oscillospiraceae bacterium | reverse complement strand
TCGGCGCTTCGGAACATCGTGCGCCTGTACCCTTACGATGTGTCCGGTGATGACAATGAAAAGACGCTGCGCGGCAGCAGCCAGGAAATCGCGGAAAAACTGAAAACAGAGATTCAGGAAAAAGTAGATATCGCGGGGCTCCAAATTGCGGAGGCCAGAATTACGCAGCTGTCTTACGCTCCTGAAATCGCCGCGGCGATGCTGCAGCGCCAGCAAGCTTCCGCCATTATTGACGCACGGCAGATGATCGTGGAAGGCGCGGTGGGAATGGTGGAAATGGCCCTTGCCAAGTTAAACCAAAACGATATTGTCCATTTGGATGAAGAGCGCAAAGCGGCAATGGTCAGCAATCTGCTTGTGGTGCTCTGCGGCAACCGGGACGCACAGCCTGTGGTCAACAGCGGTTCCCTGTACTAATAATAAACGCGTTACATACGAAAAAGGAATACAGAGGATGAAGAGCGGCGGAAAATCCCAGGGAAAAAACAAATTCTTCTGCGCTTTCATCTTCTCCTTGGAAGAATCCGGCGGCTTGGGTGGAAGACGCATTTCATCTTTAAACGGGTCAAATTAAATCTTTGCTTTTCGGATGTGTGCACAAAAAAAGAACAAAAATCCGCTGTAGACTTGATTAGGGCTGCAGCGGGTTTTATTTTATGGTATACTATCCTCAGCGCAGATCGCATACTTTCATTTCAGCCTGTTTTCCCGCCCCTTCTGGGCAGCCGAAAACGGCGGTGCATGATACCGCTGCCGTTTGGCGGCCTGGCTAGCGGTATCATAATGAAAAAAACCGTGATATGAAACGCATTTTCCCCCAGCGGAAACCATTTCAATGCACCAAGATTTCAGACTGAGAGGTTTTCATGAAACAGAAATTTGATGTCACAGGCATGACCTGCTCCGCCTGCTCCGCACATGGTGAGCGAGCGGTGGGAAAGCTTTCCGGTACCAAATCCGTACAGGTCAATCTCTTAAACGGCAGTATGGTCGTCGAATACGATGAAGCGGCATCCGGCCCGGCAGCCATTGAAAAAGCCGTGGCGGACGCAGGGTACCGCGCCGCGCTTCACGGTGTTCAGGAAAATATGGGCCGGGACAGTCTGCAAAATCCGGCCATGGAGGAAGCCCGGCAAACCAAGCGGCGGCTGATCGTTTCTTTTTGTTTTTTAATTCCTTTATTCTATACTTCCATGGGGCACATGCTGGGACTTCCTCTCCCCATTTTCCTGCATGGAACGGAACATGCCTTAACCCTGGCGCTGACGCAGTTCCTGCTGACGCTGCCCATTACCTATGTAAATGACCGGTATTATAAGGTTGGGCTGCGGTCTTTGTTCAAAGGCGCGCCCAATATGGATTCGCTCATTGCCATCGGCTCCGCCGCCGCCTTGATCTATGGCGTTTTCGTACTCTACCAACTCTCTTGGGGATTTGGCACCGGGGATATAAACCTGATAAACCGGTATGCCTCGGAATTATATTTTGAATCGGCCGGCATGATTCTGACGCTTATTACCTTGGGAAAATATTTGGAAACCCGCTCCAAGGGCAAAACCTCCGACGCCATCACCAAATTAATGGATTTGGCCCCTAAAACCGCCTTTGTCCTTCGGGATGGAACGGAAACGGAGATTCCTGTGGATCAGGTGCGGCAGGGTGATATTGTAGTGGTCCGGCCGGGGCAGAGCATTCCGGTGGACGGCATCCTGGTGGAAGGCGCTTCCTCTGTGGATGAATCCGCCCTTACTGGAGAAAGCATTCCGGTAGAAAAGAACGTAGGGGACCATGTGCTTTCCGCTTCCATCAATAAATCCGGTTCTTTTCAGTTTAAGGCCGAAAAAGTTGGGGAAGATACAACGCTGGCCCAAATTATTCATCTGGTAGAGGAAGCGGGTTCTTCCAAAGCGCCTATCTCCAAACTGGCGGATAAAGTAGCGGGAATCTTTGTCCCCGTGGTTATTGCCATCGCGGTCATAACCACCGCTGCCTGGCTGCTCGCAGGCCATCCCTTTTCCTTCGCGCTTTCCATTGGCATTTCCATTCTTGTGATTTCCTGCCCTTGCGCGTTGGGTCTTGCCACGCCGGTGGCGATTATGGTCGGTACCGGAAAAGGCGCGGAAAACGGCATTTTAATTAAGTCCGCCGAATCGCTGGAAGTAACCCACACCGTGCGTACTGTCGTTCTGGACAAAACCGGCACCATTACCAAAGGCATGCCCAAAGTAACTGATCTTCTGCCCGCTCCCGGCATCTCGGAGGAAGAGCTTCTTTGCGTGGCCGCTTCCTTGGAGCATCTATCCGAACACCCCCTCGCGGAAGCCATCACCACGGAAACGCAGGCAAGAAACATCCCCTTATGCTCTATCGAAGGCTTTGAGGCGACGCCAGGACGCGGCGTTTCCGCAATTGTCAATGGGGAACGCTTTTTTGCGGGCAATGCGGCCATGATGAAAGCGCAGCAGATTGCTCTGGAGTCCTATGCCTCTTCCGCCGCCCAATTGGAAGAGGCGGGAAAAACTTCGCTGTATTTTGCCGGTCCCTCTGGGCTTTTGGGCATCATTGCGGTAGCGGACATAGTCAAGGAAACCAGCCGGGAGGCCATCGCCGGCTTCCTTTCCATGGGCATGTCGGTGGTCATGCTTACCGGAGACAACCGGCGCACCGCTCTGGCCATCGGCCGCCAGCTGGGACTTTCCAAGGTCATTGCGGAGGTTCTGCCCGCCGGCAAAGAACGGGAAATCGCCAAACTGCAGTCGGAAGGCAGTCGTGTTGCCATGGTAGGCGACGGGATCAACGACGCGCCCGCCCTGGCCCGGGCGGATGTGGGTATCGCCATCGGAGCAGGGTCGGACGTGGCTATTGAGTCCGCCGACATCGTGCTGATGAAAAGCGACCTAATGGATGCGGTGACCGCCGTCCGCCTTTCAAAAGCAGTCATCCGGAACGTGAAGCAAAATCTTTTTTGGGCATTCTTTTACAACTGCATCGGCATTCCCATTGCCGCCGGCATTCTTTACCCCGCCTTTGGGATTACATTAAGCCCCATGTTCGCCGCCGCGGCTATGAGCCTGTCCTCTGTTTGCGTTGTCTCCAACGCGCTTCGCTTACGGTTTTTTAAAACCGGCCGCCGGGAGGATGCAACATCCAGCGCCCGCATTCCCCCTTTGCCGGAGGCAGCACCGTCCTCTTTGCAGCCGGAGCCTCTTTCCGGCGCGAACCATCCCATATGCACGTTAACGAAAGGAGAAGATTCTATGAAAAAAATTCTGTCCATTGAGGGCATGAGTTGCTCCCATTGCTCCGACCGGGTGGAAAAAGCGTTAAATTCCATCAGCGGCGTCAAGGCAGCCGTGGACCTAGACGCCAAAACCGCAACCGTTTCTATGGAGGCGCCCGTGCCGGACGAAGTCCTTGCCAAAGCGGTGGAGGACGCGGGCTATGAAGTGGTGAACGTACAGTAACCGCGTTTTTCCTGGCTCTGCGGATCACCGGAGGCGCTTCTTCCACGGGTTTCGTGAAGAAGCGCCCCAGCTTGCATGGAAAAACCACCGGGTCTTTGCTGCAAAAAACAAACGCTTTCCAGTAGGCGCACAGATCGTTGCAGCCCCGGCAGCCCCGTGCCCACCGCCCTCCGAATCCGGGACCGAGGTAAGGATCTGCTCCCGTCCTTTGACCTTGGAACAAGGAAAGCGTGCCGGTTTTACACTGGCACGCTTTCAGAACAAAAAGGAGTTCCCGTTTATTTTTTTAATTGGGATACAATCTTTGCGGTATCCATGGCAATCACCAATTCCTCATTGGTGGGAATGACCATAATCGTATTGGGAGAATCATCAGTGGAAATGACGGCCTCCTTCCCGCGGATATTGTTCTTCGCGGGATCCAGCTTGAGACCCAAAAATTCAAGGCCCTCCAAAATCTTGGCCCGAAGTTCGGGGCTGTTTTCGCCCACGCCGGCAGTGAAAATCACACCGTCCAAGCCACCCATGGCGGCAGCGGAAGACCCAATGCGTTTTGTGACTTTATAGGTAAACACGTCAATGGCAAGCTGCGCGCGTTCGCTGCCCGCTGCGGCCGCCTGATCCAGATCCCGGAAATCGGAAGAGATGCCGGAAATACCGAGCACGCCGGATTTCTTATTGAGGATATCCAGCATTTGGTGGATATCCAGATGTTTCAAATCCATTAAATACTGCAAAATACCGGAATCAACCGCGCCGGAACGGGTCCCCATGGGAAGGCCGTCCAGCGGGGTAAAGCCCATGGAGGTATCAATGGATTTCCCATATTTGATCGCACAGGTAGAAGCGCCGTTGCCCAAATGACAGGTCACCAGCTTCAGTTCCTCAATGGGGCGGCCCATCAGAGAGGCGGCTCGCTGGGATACATAGCGGTGAGAGGTCCCATGGAACCCATAGCGGCGCACCTTATCTTTTTCATAATATTCATATGGCAGTGCAAAAATAAACGCCTTGGGCGGGAGCGTCTGATGGAAAGCGGTATCAAACACGGCCACATGGGGAACGCCGGGCATAGCCGCTTTGCAGGCGTTGATGCCGGTGATGTTGGCGGGATTGTGCAGAGGAGCCAGCGGAATACAGGCCTTCAGAGTATCCATAACCTGATCGTCAATCAGCACGGAAGAAGCAAATTCCTCTCCGCCATGCACCACACGGTGACCCACCGCGTCAATTTCGGAGACCGTTTTGATGACCCCATGGGCAGGATCCACCAGCAAAGATAAAACCGCCTGGATCGCTTCGGAATGGGTTGGCATGTCGATATCCGCCGCATAGGCTTCCTTTCCCTCGGGGGTATGTTTGATATGCCCTCCAATTCCAATGCGCTCACAAAGTCCTTTGGCCATAAGTTCATGGGTAGCCGGATCCAGCAGCTGATATTTCAGCGAGGAGCTGCCCGCATTGATGACTAAGATTTTCATTTCTTCTCTCCTTTATTGGCTTGCGGAAAATCTCCGCAGAACATAAAATAAGCATAGCTTTTAGCAACCGCCCAGGGGCGGCCGCCCGAAGATCTCCCGTCTTTCTTTCAAGAAGCCCAAATGCCGCCCTGGGCGGCAGGCAGACGTTTTGCGGCATCTCCAGCTGAAAACGCAAACAGTATAGGCGGAAAAGATTCCTGTTTCATCATGCACGAAGCAAGATCGTAAAGCATCGCTTCTTTATATTTTACCGCAATTGACTGGCTCAAACAACCACTTTCGGCAATTATTTAAAAAATTTTCGGAGGACAAATAAAAAAATGAAAACCTGCGGCATTATCGCGGAATACAATCCGTTTCATAAAGGCCATGCCTATCATATCCAGCAAACCCGGGCGCTTTTGGGAGAAGACTGCGGCATCGTGTGTGTCATGAGCGGTAATTTTGTGCAGCGGGGAGCGCCCGCGCTGTTTCCCAAACACACACGGGCCGCGGCGGCTTTGCAAAGCGGAGCGGACCTGGTGCTGGAGCTTCCCCTTCCCTTCGCCATGGCTCCGGCGGAACGGTTTGCATCCGGAGCAATTCAGATTCTGGACGCAACCGGCGTTGTGGATTTTTTGTCTTTCGGAAGCGAATGCGGCCGCTTATCCAAGCTGGAGGAAATCGCCCGCGGGTTGCACGGGGCAACTGCCGAACCGCTACTGCAAACACTGCTGAACTCCGGTTGTTCCTATCCCAAAGCCCGACAGGAAACCGCATTTCTGCTTTTGGGACAAAAAGCGGGCCTTTTGCAATCTCCCAACAACCTCCTGGGGGTTTCTTACCTGGGCGCGCTACAGCGGCTCAATTCCTCCATCGTGCCTTTGACCATTCCCCGGCGGGGCGCGTGCCATGACGGCGGCGTTCCCAAAGAACAATTGGCTTCCGCATCCCATCTGCGCGCCTTGCTAACCGCTGGGAAACCGGAAGCCGCCGCTCCGTTTCTTCCATCAGAAACACAGGAATTATATGAAAAAGACCTTGCTGCGGGTATTGCTCCCGCAACGGCAACACATGCCGAACGGGCTATCTTGGCCAAACTGAGGACAATGGCTCCGGAAGACTACGAAGCGCTTCCGGAATCCGGAGGCGGACTCGCGCCGCGGCTTATGGCTTCCGCCCGTGCTGGAAGCAGTCTGAAGGAAATACTGGATATCTGCAAAACAAAACGGTATACTCATGCGCATTTGAGACGGCTCATACTCTGGGCGTTTTTGGGGGTCGCCAAATCCAGCCGGCCAAATCAGATTCCCTATCTCCGGGTATTGGGTTTTAACGGGACAGGAAGGAAAATCCTGGCCAAAATGCGGACAAGCGCCCGTCTTCCGGTGATTACAAAACCCGCTCGCGCCAAACAGCTGAGCCAACCGGGCCGCATGCTCTTTGAGCTGGAAAGCAGGTCCACCGACCTTTATAGCCTTTGTTCCCCCCGAATTTATCCGGGCGGAGAAGAATGGCGCCGGGGTCCTGTCCTGCCGGCTGAAACCGCTCAGGCAAAGCCGTAAACCCTGGTTTTTCAAAGGGACCCGCGGAAAACACCAAGGAGCCGCCGTGAACCCACGGCGGCTCCTTCTTTTAAGCTGAAAAAATCAGCAAGTTATTTCATGCCGTTTTCGTAGCCCTGGATCATCTTTTTGACCATCTGGCCACCGACAGAGCCAGCCTGCTTGGACGTCAGGTCGCCGTTATACCCCTGCTTGAGGTTTACGCCAACCTCGTTGGCAGCTTCCATCTTAAATCTATCCATTGCTTCACGAGCAGCCGGAACAAGAACCTGATTCGATCTAGCCATTTCAAATCTCCTTTTCATGTTTAAAAATTGGAGGATTGATATCCCGATCATAGCTTTGCCCCAGTCCCATTTAATATGCATGTTTGGTCCATGCAAAACATAGAAAAACAATTTCCAAAACGTAAGAAAACAGTTTATAAAATGCAGCGTTTCTCGTGATCGGCAGAGCATCCCCATTTTTCCAAACGCATCACGGATACTTCAAACGCCGTGCGTTCCGTGCTTTCTCCGTCCAAAACTTTTATGTATGTCCGGCTTTGCATCCGTCCTTCCAGGCGCAGCTGGCTTCCAACCTCCAAGGCGGCGGTCTGTGCTGCAACGTGCCCCCAGGAAATACACGGCAAGTAATCCGCCCGTCCGTATTTCCGGTTGACCGCTAGGATAAAATCACAGATTTCCCGCCCCAACGGCGTCCTGCGCAGCGCCGGTTTTTTGCAGATTACCCCTTCCAAAATCAGATGATTTTGGTCCGGTTCCCCGGAAGCGGCCATGCGCCGGGCAAAAACCGATAAAACCAGCCGTCTTCCTCTCCCGCTTTTATTATTAAAGGAGCGCAATTCGCCCTCCACTTCCATGCTCATTCCCGGCTTCACCGGGCAGGCGGCCAACGCTTGAGAAGAAGCCAAAACAGGCAGCGTGTCCACCGTTCCGGACAGACGCTTAACCGCCAAAGGGAACACTGTGTAGCGTTCTCCTCGGTTTTCATGAGAAAAGACAGGCGCTTCTTGGGCGACACCTCTCAGCAGCACATGATTTTCATTCCATTCCCGTTCCATACCATTCACGCTCCTTTTGTACGGCTGTGAAAAGTATATGTGGGTTTGTCCGCGCGTATGCCTTTGAAAACCGTTAAAAACGAAGCGCTTCCGGCGGGACGCCCAAAAGCAGCAAAGCCCCGGCTGCCGCCAGAATGGTTTCCGGAAGCAGCCCGGGATTGCGGTGAAGCTGTATTTCCTGCTGCTCCACCACTTTTCCGTCCACCGTAACAAGCTCTCTTTGAATGGCTAGAGACAGATTCTCTTCCTCAATGCTGGAAAGCGTAATGGTATCCCGAGGCGACATACCATAACTCACGGCGCAGTCCGCATAAAGAAAACGGGACGCCGCCCCCGCCGCATCCCCCGGCAAAAGAACACACCGGCAACGCAAATGATCCTCGCTCACGGTCTTTGCCTTGGGCGAAAAAATCAGCAGCAAAGCATTGGAATCCCGAAACTGAGCCAGCTCACCTCCAAGTTCCATCGCCCAAAGCTCCGGATGCTCTTTGGTTCCAAAAAAAAGAACGCCACTGGCTTCCAAGCCGGCGGCTATCGTCCGGGCGATTTTTTCGTCCGGTTTTTCTATCACGCCAAAACTCCGCAAACTCTCCACCTCGGAAACAGTTTGCGAAGTTTTCATTCATTTTATACTCCCCGCAGGCTGCGGCATTTTTTCATCCGGCCGGCTTTCATAAAATCCAATTTTTATTTATTTGAGAATATCCCGCAAAAGCGCTCCCATCTTGCCCGCGTCAATCTTCGTTTCCGTAAAATGCTCCAGCGCAAAAACCGCCTGGTAAATCAACATTCCCAGCCCATTTTGTACAGTATGCCCTTTCCGCCGCGCCTTTTGCAAAAGCACGGTTTCTCTGGGGCTATAGATTAGGTCGAAAACCATGGCATTTTGGGGAAGATCATCTAAAAAATCAAAATCGGAAAATTGTGCCGCCGTCCCGGTCATTCCCAAAGAGGTGCAGTTGACCAGCAGGTCGCACTCCGCCGCCGCCTTTTTCAGACTTTCCCCGTCAAAACCCACACTCACCAAAACATCCGGATTTTTCCGGCAAAGCGCTTCTGCCCGCGCTAAATTCCGATTGCACACCACCACCCGGCGCGCACCGGACCGCACAAAGGAAAGCGACACCGCTTTGGCCGCGCCGCCCGCTCCCAAAAGGACCACGTCTTTTCCCTTCGGATCAAATCCGCCGTCCTCCAGCGATCGGATCAGCCCTCTGCCGTCTGTATTATACCCGATACATTTCCCATCCTTGATGCAAACGGTGTTTACCGAGCCGTAGAAAGCCGCTTCCTCGGAAAGTGTGTCCATCAGCGGAATCAAATCCTCCTTGTGGGGCATCGTTGCGTTAAATCCTGAAAAACCCAAAAGTTTTGCGGCTTCTAAAAAGGCGGGCAAATTCTCCCGCGAAACCTGTTGGGCAAAATAAATATAATCCAGGCCCAGTGCGGAAATCATTGTATTTTGAATCAAAGGGGAAAGGCTATGCCCCACCGGATCTCCGATAACCGCAAGTTTTTTGGTGGAATGATTCAGTCGAACCAGCATGGAATTCCTCCTTCCGACATTCATCCGCTTAGTTTCCGTTCTTGCCCCGGCGGGTAAAATAGTCCATAGCCGCCTCGTAGCCGAACAAGCCAAGGCCGCAAATCTGCCCTGTGCAGGCGGCGGCAATCACCGAATGGCGCCGGAATTCCTCCCGCTTATGAATATTGGAAATATGCACTTCAACGGCGGGCACCGCCACCGAAGAAAGGGCGTCCCGCAGAGCATAGCTGTAATGGGCGAAGGCGCCGGGATTCAAAATGATGGCATCATAGCTGCCCATGGACGCGTGAATTTTCTCAATGAGCGCGCCTTCATAATTGCTCTGAAAAAAATCCGCGCCGCACCCCTGCTTTTTGGCATATTCCGACAGCCGCGCGCAAAGGTCCTCATAGCTGCAGCTTCCGTAGATTTCCGGTTCCCGCGTTCCCAAAAGATTTAAATTCGGCCCGTTTAAAATTAAAAATTTCATTTCACTTTCCCCCCATTATGCATTCGGCGCGGCAGGCACTTCCTGTCCCGCCGGATCAAAATATTGCATAAACGCAAACACTGCTCGTGTCTTAGCATAACACAGTTCGAGAAAAAATGAAACGGCACGCCGCCCTATATTGTTTGCGGAGCGATTTTTGTGTTATACTATAGCCAGTGCATCATTAGGCCGTGTTCAAAACGCCGCCGTGATTTCGTTTTGTGAGAAGCTCTATTGCCTGTAAATGCAAGTTTTTCTTTACACAAATCCAAATTTGTGGTAGAATGTCACGATGTATGAAAATGCGTCATCCGAATCCCAAGGCCGGGTTTTGGGAAACAGCCCGTTTCAAGCGGGTACTACACCCGCCCGATACGCAGCCTTGCGGGCAACAACATTTGGAAAGGTGGAACATGGATCTCATGCTACTGAAAGAGCAGAAAATGGCGGTCATTGACGCCAACCACACCCATCCGACGGATACAGGCTCCCCGGAGGTGCAAATTGCCATCCTGACTGAACGCATCAATCAGCTGACCGATCATTTAAAGGTACACAAAAAGGATAACCATTCCCGCCGCGGGCTTTTGAAAATGGTTGGCAAACGCAGAAAGATGCTGGATTACCTGGCGAAGAAAGATGTGGAACGGTACCGCGCCTGCATCGCCAAACTCGGCATCCGCAAGTAATCGCAAAGCGCCGTATCCATCTGATGCGGCCGGAGGGAGGCGGACGGATCGCCTCCCTCTTCTTTTCAACAAATGAAACAAGCAAATTAAACAAATAAAAAAACGATCAATCAACAAAAACGAGCATATACGGAGCCGTTTTTATAACCCCTTAGCAGTTGAAGTTGCACCTGACGGCCGTTTCGGATGTATCTTCAAATGCTAACAGGTTAAAGCGGTTCCGGTATGTGGTTTCTTAAGGAGGAACCATATGAAAATTACCAAAAAAGGCTTTCAAGAATTCAAAGCGTTCAAAATGGAAGTGGCGGGCCGCCCTCTCGTCATTGAAACCGGAAAAATGGCGGAGCTCTGCAACGCCTCCTGCCTGGTGCGGTATGGGGAAACCGTTGTGCTGGTCTGCGTCGCCGCTTCTTCCAAACCCAGAGAGGGCGTGGATTTTTTCCCGCTTTCCGTGGATTTTGAGGAAAAGCTGTATGCGGTTGGCCGCATTCCCGGAAGCTTCCTGCGCCGGGAGGGCCGCCCTTCCGAGCGGGCAGTTCTAGCTTCCCGTCTGATTGACCGGCCCATCCGCCCCTTGTTCCCTTCCGACTTCCGCAACGATGTGGTGGTCACCGCCACCGTGCTTGCGGTGGATCATGACAATTCCCCCGAAGTAGCCGCCATGATCGGCACTTCCGCCGCCCTTTCCATTTCCGATATTCCCTGGAGCGGTCCCATCGGCTGCCTCAACGTCGGGTATGTGGATGGGCAGATCGTATTCAACCCCACTTCCGAGCAGCGGAAAGCCTCTCAGATGAACGTCACGGTAGCCGCCACCGCCAGCAAAGTGGTCATGATTGAGGCAGGCGCCGACCAGATCCCAGACGAAATTATGTTTGACGGCATCTGCAAAGCCCATGAGGAAATCAAACGGCAGGTCGCGTTCATCAGCCAAATGGTGGAAGAGATCGGCAAACAAAAATTTGAATATCCCCACGCCGCTTTTGACGAAGATCTTTACAACGATATTATGGAGTATGGGCTGGAGAAAGCCCGTTACTGCATGGATACCGACGACAAAAACATCCGGGAAGCACGTCTTAGCGCCTTTCAGGAAGACTTGACCCAGCATTTTATTGAAAAATATCCGGAAATGGAGACGTACATGGAGGCATGCATGTACAAGCTCCAAAAGTATATCGTTAAGCATTGGCTGCTGGAAGGCAAACGGGTGGACGGCCGCCAGATGGATGAAATCCGTCCTCTGGCCGCGGAAGTGGGGGTTCTGCCCCGCGTGCACGGTTCCGGTCTCTTTACAAGAGGCCAGACGCAGGTGCTTACCGTTGCGACCCTGTCTACCATCAGCAGCGCTCAGAAACTGGACACCATTTATGAAGAAGAGTCAAAACGGTACATGCACCATTATAATTTCCCGTCCTATTCCGTTGGCGAGGCCCGGAACTCCCGGTCTACCAACCGGCGGGAAATCGGGCACGGCGCGCTGGCCGAGCGGGCGCTTTTGCCCGTCATCCCCTCTATGGAGGAATTTCCTTATGCCATCCGTTTGGTATCGGAAGTGCTGTCCTCCAACGGGTCCACTTCCCAGGGAAGCATTTGCGGCTCTACCCTGGCGCTTATGGACGCCGGCGTGCCTATTAAGGCGCCCGTTGCCGGCATTTCCTGCGGTCTGATTCAGGACGAGGGAAAATTTACCACGTTTATCGACATTCAAGGCGTGGAAGATTTTCATGGTGAAATGGACTTTAAAGTGGCAGGCACCAAAAAGGGGATCACCGCCATTCAGATGGACTTAAAGAACGACGGGCTCACCGCCGAAATCATCAAAAGCGCGTTGGATCTGACCCGTCAGGCCAGAATTCAGATTTTGGACGAAATCATGCTCCCCTGCATTGCGGCTCCGCGCCCGGAAGTTTCCAAATACGCACCCAAGATGATTCAGCTGAAAATTGACATTGATAAAATCCGGGAAGTCATTGGTTCCGGCGGCAAGGTCATTCAGAAAATCGTCGCCGATACCGGCGCCAAAATTGATATTGAGGAAGACGGAACCATTTATATTGCCGGAACCGACTCGGCCTCCTGTGAAGCGGCTAAGAAAGCAATTGAAACCATCGTTTTTGTCCCTGAAATCGGCGCCCTTTATTACGGGCGGGTGGTCCGGCTGATGACTTTCGGCGCTTTCGTGGAGCTGGCTCCCGGCAAAGACGGCCTGGTGCACATTTCCAAGCTGGCGGAACAGCGGGTGGAAAAGGTGGAAGACGTGGTCAAAATCGGCGATATGATCTGGGTCAAAGTTACCGAAATCGATGAAAAGGGCAGGATTAACCTGTCCCATAAGGACGCCATGCGGGAAATTTCCGCAAAAGAGCGGAGCGAAAAGCCGAAATCTTTTCAAAAGAAATAAACAAATTCTTTTGGATTTGGATTGTTTGATCCGCATAAAAACCGCCCTGAGGCGGCTTTTATGCGGATCGTTCCCAATTCGATCCATTTACGGGGTGGTGCCATGCATCAAAAAATCGTTCTACCCAACGGCGTTCGGATCCTAACGGAATACATTCCCTATGTGCGCTCTGCGGCGGTGGGGATCTGGGTCGGCTCCGGCTCCCGTCATGAGCGCCCGGAACAGCAGGGAATTTCGCACTTTATCGAACACATGGTCTTCAAGGGGACCGAACAGCGGACGGCGATGGAACAAGCCATGCTGATGGACAGCATCGGAGGCCAGTTCAACGCCTTTACTTCCAAAGAATATACCTGCTATTACGCATGGACGCTGGATACCCACCTTCGCCAAGCGCTGGATGTGCTTTGCGATCTGTTTTTTCACGCCAAATTTGACCCTTCGGACGTGGAAGTGGAGCGGGGTGTCATTTTAGAAGAAATCGGAATGTGCGAAGATACGCCGGAAGATCTGTGCCTAGAACGGCTGGTTTCCGCCGCTTACAAAGGCAACGCGCTCTCCCATCCTATTTTGGGTATTCCCTCTTCCCTTTCAAAGCTTACGGGACGGCGGCTTTCCGCTTATCGCAAAAAGAATTACCTTCCGCAGCAAACGGTGGTCTCCCTCTCGGGAAGCTTTTCCGACTCCGACATTGCCTATCTTTCCGAATGGTTTTCCCAAATGGAACCAGGCATACGGAAGGAACCGGATCAGGCCGTTTACCTTCCTTCCGTCACCGTCTGCCGGAAAGAAATTGAGCAGAACCATATCTGCATTGCCTTTCCCGGCCTGCCCTATGGCAGCCCCAAACGTTTTGCCATGCAACTTCTCAATTCCATCCTGGGAGGCGGCATGTCTTCCCGTATTTTTCAGGAAGTGCGGGAGCGGCTGGGCCTCTGCTACAATATCTACAGCTTCGGCGCCGGACATACCGATACCGGGCTCCTTTGCATTTATACCGCCCTGGGCCGGGAAACGGAAGACCGGGCCATTTTGGAAATTTTAAGGCTAGCGCGGAAATTTGCCGCGGAAGGCGTTACCGATGAAGAACTGGTCCGAGCACGAGAGCAAAGCAAAGCCAACGTTTTTCTGAGCATGGAATCCACCATCTCCAGAATGAACCATTTGGCCCGTTCCGAGCTGTTTTACGGCTTCATCCCCACCGCGGAAGAAATCATCTCAGGATATGACGCGGTCACCCGGGAAGAGATCATGCAGCTTGCGGCGGAAATATTTGATTTTGAACAACTTTCTTTGTCCGCCGTGGGGAAAACCGGCACATCCGCTCATTACCGAAAGCTGCTGCGTTCCGTTTAACCCGGAAGGCGGCGCGGAAGCGCCGCTTTTGCTTTCAACCCGATCTTCAAACGATCGCTTTTCCGTCTCAAATGGCCGGTTGGCTGTCGAAACCGGTCTGAACGGGGACCAGAATTCAATTTCGGCGCGCCGCACGCCGCAAAAGCGGCCACCGCGCCCAAACGGCAAGCGCGGCGCAGGAGGTGACAAATGCCAGATACCATCGTCGCGGTTGCCACCGCCCCCATGCGCAGTGCCATTGGTATTCTCCGCCTGAGCGGGGGCCAGTCAATTCAGCTGGTTTCTTCCCTGTTCCGCCCTGCAAACGGCTTCTCCCTTATAGAAGCGGAGAACCGGAAACTGGTTTATGGTACGCTATATGACGAGGAAGGGACCATCTTGGACCGGTGCCTTGCCACCATATCCCGCGCCCCCAACAGTTACACGGGGGAAGACACTGCGGAAGTGCAGTGCCATGGATCCCCTTTGCTGCTTTCCCGGGCTATGCGGGCGCTGCTTGCATTGGGCGCCAGAACCGCCCTGCCCGGGGAATTTACCAAGCGGGCTTTTTTGAACGGACGTATGGATTTGACCGAAGCCGAAGCGGTCATTGATCTGATCGACGCGGAAACCCGGGCCGCGGCACAAAACGCCGCGGGCCAGCTGGCCGGAGCCATCCGGAAAAAAATCGACGGGATTTATGACGGCCTTTTGGATCTTGTGGCTCGCTTTCAGGCTATTTTGGATTATCCCGACGAAGAAATTCCCGACCTTTCCCAGCCGGAACTGGAAGGCGCTCTGGAACAAGCATCTGCCGATCTTGCCCGCCTTCTTCAAAGCTTTCGGCAGGGAAAAATTCTCACCGACGGAGTACCTACCGCCCTGATCGGGCGCCCCAACGTGGGAAAATCTTC
>JAQVYO010000161.1 GCA_028708585.1 Oscillospiraceae bacterium | reverse complement strand
AAAGCAGTTGCAGCAGCACTGTCAATTCCGATGTCCCAGACATTTCCAAAGAGGCATCCTACAACTGGTTTATGAAGAACGCGGGTTCCGGCGCAGCCGAAGACATCACTTATGTAGTGGAAACCAGCCCGGATAACGCCAATTGGGCGCAGGATATGGGATCAATCATTTCCTTGCCGGCCGGTGAATCAAAAGTGAGCACCGGCACTCACTAAAATATGGCCGCTTTGTCCTTATAAGCGGTGCAGATGCCACAACGGTCATCTCCTGTTTCCAGGCCCAACATTAAGTTCAAAGACGCGCGGCCGGGAGGCTCTGTTCTCCCGGCCATCCGTCTTTGAGCCTTTATTACAATCCTTTTTATTTGGACGCGATTATTTTTGTCTAGGAATCAATACAATATTATGGTACACTATAAAAAGTATTCCCCCTGTGGAAAAAGAAATGTTTCGCTGTAAAGCGCCATAACCCCTTCTTTTTTAATCTGTTTTGCGAAAGCAGAAAACCATCCGTTTTGTATCTGCAATCAGCGGAAGAGAGGTGGAAAAATGCCGGATTCCAACATCACAAAAAAAGCCCTGGCCCAGGCGATGAAAGAACTCATGGCTGAAACGCCCTTTTCCAAAATCAACGTTGGGGAAATCTGCTTGAAATGCGGTATGAACCGCAAAAGCTTTTACTATCATTTTAAAGACAAATACGATCTGGTAAATTGGATTTACTATACCGAATTTGTGGAGCGGGTGAATACGGAACGTTATGAATCCATCTGGGATTTTTTAAATGATATTTGCAATTATTTCTATGCAAACAGATCATTCTATGTGAACGCCCTTCAAATCAAAGGCCAAAATTCTTTTGAAGAATATTTTGCCGAGGTTCTGCACGCCATCATTCTTTCCTATTTCAGCGACGTATTTGATGATGGCGAATATCAGAACTTTCATGCCGTTTTTTTTACGGACGCCTTTCGCATGTCCATCACCCGCTGGCTTTCGGAAAATGCAAAAATTCCGCCGAAAAAATTTGTGGAGTTATTGAAGGCCGCGGCGTCCGGCACGGCACAAAAAATGGTTCAGGATTTAAAATGGGATCGGCAGGCGCAGGAAGAGGCGGCCCGGCCAGAGGGCAATCCAAATGCGACGGAAAAAGAAGGGGGTTGCAGCAAAACGAATTTGTGATAGCGAATTGCGCAATTAACAACGGTTCAACAAACAAGGGAAATGCGCTTTGAAATGGACTTTTGGGGCCAGATCAAGGCGCATTTCATACACTATGTTCCAACAAGGACGTTTTGCACAGCCCCCTTACCGATTTGATGGGGAGAAGCCGGCTCAGAGTCAAAGGTTTTCTTTCCGTTTCAAAGGGTGGTACCGGGAGGAGAAATTTTCCGCCGGGGGAACGCGCGCGGCTTCCTCCCCCGCCGCATCGGTTTTTGCCGGAGGCATTGCTCTTTTCATGATATCCTCCAGGCTCTCTCCGGTAACGTCATATGTCCCGGCCTTTTCCTCCTCCCCGAAAACATTCCATCCGCCGGCCGTGTCCAGGGACAGGATGTTCGCGCCGCCTCCAATCATCTTCCCCACTGCGGACAGGTCGGATGAATCGACCCAAAAAACCGGGTCCCTCTGCTGGGTTCTGTGATGGTCTACAAAAGACCATGCCTCTTTTTTACTGTTTTCTCCGCACTCGGGAGCGGCGAGGAGGAATGCAAAAGTGCAAAACGCATTCAGAAAGCAGCCGTTCCCCCGAGAGAGCAGAATATTGTGAATGGTATCGTCCTGATAAACGGCATATACGCCGAAAAAACATCGGTGTTCCCTCAAAAGCTTTGCAGACTGCATGCAAAACGCGTCCGCAGGTATGACAAAAACCGCGTTGCGGAAAAATTGCATCATTCGCGCGGTTGCTTCCGAAACCGCACCGGATGGCAAGAAAAATACAAACCCGCAATCCGGATGGCTGGAAGCGAGGCGTTCTGTCTGGCCGATGAAGCCCGCCTCTCTGCAATGAAACAAGTAGGTATAAATGCCCAGAGCCTTTCCTTGCGTGATCAGCTCGTCTATCCGGCCGATGTCCAGCGCCGGTCCGCCTGCGTTTTTCTCCTGAATCATCACGGTCCATGGAATCTGAACCCCCAGCCTGGACTGCTGCCTGCGCAGTTCGCCCGCCCCGCATGTCCAGCTGTTATAGCCCACATTGATACCAACGGACTTGAGCGTTTCATGATCCACGTGGCTCACGGTATTCCGGATCAGTTGATAGTATGCGCTGTCCTCATTGCAAAGCACGGTCTGGGCAACTGAAAAAAAGTTTGCTGGAACCGGCCCTTTGCAAAATAACCGCCTAGATCCACCAGATTTCTAACGCTGCGCACAAGGTCCGTCTCCATATCCCGCAAACCTTTTCCAACCGCAAGTTCAATCAAGGTCCGAACGATGATGTGCCTCTTCAACCGAATTCCCCTCCTTAGCGCCCAAAGTAATTGCAGCTGCATAAACATACTGCGCTTTTCACTTTTATATATTATAAATAGCTTTTATTTCTTCCTTGAGGGACAGTATGTTATATTTGTCCAAAAATTTGACAAACATTCTAATTGTCCTAAATTTCCACACATAAATTGTTTTGTCCAGGGAGAAATATTTATTGTTATTTTATAATAAAACAAAGCTGTTTTTGTTTTGTTTTAGACAGAGATTTTGAAAGAAGGATGGTACCATGAGCGACAGAACAATAAAGGAAAGCCTTGAAGCATTTGGCCTCAAAAAGGTAGTGGCGTATCTGGACAACGACCCGGACGCCAATATTCCAAAAGTGCTCCGTTGGGTGGAAAAGCTGGATCGGGACGGTTCGTTTCAAGGGCAGCTCAGCGCCGCTAGGAACGCAGTCGAGCATCCGGACGGCAACTGGTATAAGCTGATCAAAAGTGCGTGGACCGACTTGGATGCCGGTGTCCGCAGAGCAATGTTTGAAAACTTTATCATTAACGCATCCGTGATCGGCTGCCGCCGCCAGGAGAAGTTCAAAAAGGAAAACGACTGCAACGTTCCCTGGGCGATTCTGATGGATCCCACCTCCGCCTGCAACCTGCATTGCATCGGATGCTGGGCCGCGGAATACGGCAACAAACTGAATATGAGCTTTGAGACGCTGGACAGCATCGTCCGCCAGGGCACCGAGATGGGCGTCTTCTTCTATATCTTCTCCGGCGGCGAACCCCTGGTGCGCAAAAAAGACATCATCCGCCTGTGCGAGGCGCACCCGAGCTGCGTGTTTCTCTCCTTCACCAACGGAACGCTGATCGACGAGGAATTTGCCGATGAAATGCTGCGGGTCAAGAATTTCGTGCCGGCCATCAGCGTGGAAGGCTTCGAGGAGGAGACCGATTCCCGGCGGGGCGCCGGAACCTACGCCGCCGTCGCCCGGGCGATGGAGATCTTGAAGCGGAAAAAGCTGGCCTTCGGCATCTCCTGCTGCTACACCAGCAAGAACGCGGAAATCATCGGCAGCGAGGAGTATTTTGACGATATGATCGCCAAAGGAGCGAAATTCGCCTGGCTGTTTACATACATGCCGGTGGGCGCGGAAGCGGT
>JAQVYO010000160.1 GCA_028708585.1 Oscillospiraceae bacterium | reverse complement strand
CCCCCGTTTGCTCATCATGCGCCCGGCAATTGAGACTGGCTGTCCTTCCATCTGTTCAAACTGTTCTTTAATCGTCCGGCTGTCGGAAGTACATTGATATTTGGTCTCCACAAAAGGGTCTCTTCCGTTTCGCCGCAGCTCCAGCAGTTTTTCCCGCCGGATCTGCAAAAGCTCTGATAAATTCTCCTCCGGCGCAGCCGCTGCTGTTTCTTTTTCCGTCATTTTCTCTGCCTCCCGGGCGGCACCCTCCTTGGGAAACCGCTCACTTTTGTATCTCAAGCACCCGATAATGCAAAGTACCCGCCGGGGCGCTGACCAGCACTTCTTCGCCGCACTTTTTCCCCAAAAGCGCCCTGCCAAAGGGCGATTCTTCGGAAATACGACCGTTCATGGGGTCCGCTTCCTGGGAGCCTACAATTTGGTAGGAGCCTTGGGCGCCTCCGTTTAATGTCTCCACCAATACATGGCTGCCGATTCCAACGGCATCGGTGGTTAAGTCATCCTCTCCAATAACGACTGCATGGGCCAAAATATTTTCAAGCTCGACAATTCTGGAATACAGCTTTCCCTGCTCGTTTTTGGCTTCGTCATATTCGCTGTTTTCCGAAAGGTCTCCAAATGAGCGGGCTTCCTTAATCTGGTCGGCTACCTCTTTTTCCCTCACAGTTTTTAAATAGTTGAGTTCGTTTTTTAGCTCGTTCAAACGCTCCAAACTAAGCTTAAATTCCTTTGCCATTCAAGGGCGCCTCCTTAAACTCCGCCCGTTTAAAACGCCGCTCCAGGTCCATAACCCAACGCGGCTTACGCTTTCCGAGCAGAGGGGGATAGGTAATTTTTTACATGAATCAATTCATGTACAGAGTAATATTATATGCAGTTTGCTTGCCTGTGTCAAGACAAATCCTGGATTTCAATTTCTTTCGGAGAAATGGCCCTGCATTCGTACAGCGCGGCGAGCAGCTGTGTTTCATCGCTTCCGGAAGGCAGAATCAGGCCTTCTTTTGGGGAAAACACGGCGCTTCTAATTATTTTTCCGGGATAAGCTGAAAAAGGCGCATCATCCGCCAAATATAAAACAATCCCATTCTTTGGAAGATACTCCTGCCTTACCCGGGAGAAAAGCACAAGGACATCCGCCCTTTGCAGCCCCGTGGCCCCCTCCATGACGGCCATCCCGTATTCCCCGCGCAAAAAACGGCACAGCGCGCCTCCTCCAGAGGGAATTTCCAGAGCCAAATGCCGCACCCGGGCACACAGCCCGATTGCGGCTTGTTCCACCGCTTTTGTCACCCGGCCGGCCGCCAGGCCCACCGTCGCTTTGGAGGGGTCTATGCCTTCCGCTTCCAAAGCCAGAAAGGCCATAGAAGCCGCCATCGCCCTGCACAGCCCGGCGGTTGAAACCGGAATCAGCCCACATTGGCGCAGAATCTCCCCAAAGGAAAAATCCGGCGGCGTTACCGCATAGGAAAACCCCTGTTTTTTCAATTCCCGGGCGGTTCGTTCCAAAGCACGGTGGACCGCGCCGCTTCGCGCTTCTGGGGGGAGAAACACCTCCGCCCGCAAAAAAGTTACTCCGCAGATCCGTTCTCTCACATAGCGTGTGCGGCGGGGGAAAAACCCCCGGGGAAATAAAACAATCCTGCCGTACATGCGGGGCTTCCCCCTTTCCATAGCCTAATAGCTGATCGGAAGCCGGGAAATGATGTCATTCCTTTTCCAGCGCGGCAATGGCTCTTTGCAGCTGGCTGTCTGAAGCATCGGGCAGTTTTTCCGCCAGCAAGAGTGCATTGTCTTCCTTTGACAGGGCGATGGCCACATTGGGCGTGACGCCGGTCCCAATTAAGCTTCTATGATTTGCCGTGTAATACGCCGCGGTAGACAGCATAACGGCAGAGCCGTCGGACAGCATTACCGGCGTCTGAGAGTATCCTTTCCCGCAGGTTTTTGTCCCCACCACAATGCCGTGCCCCGATTCCTGCAAGGCGGCGGCAAAAAATTCGGCCGCGCTGTAAGAATCTCCATTGACCAGCACCGCTATGGGGAGATTGACGCAGGATTTGTCGGAGGTATAGGTCGTTTCTTTCCCGGTATAATCCTTTGAAACAAAGGTAGGCCCCTGCGGCAGCAGGTAGTCCAGGGTTTTCAGCAGCTCCGTCAACATCCCGCCCGGATTATTCCGCACGTCAAACACCAGACGTCTCGCGCCCTGCTGCCGCAGCGCGTCCGCCGCTTGAATCAAATGGTCGCCCGCCGTCTTATCAAAATTAGAGATTTTCACATACCCGGTCTGGCCGTCCAGCATCCGCGCGGTTACGGGGATTACGGTGACTTCTTCACGCACCAGGGTCATTTGCTGTATCTTCCCGTTGGCCCGCCGCACGGTCAAGGTAACGCCGGATCCTTCTTTTCCCATAATCATTTTTTTGATTTTGCTCAAATGGCTCCCCTGAAACGCGGTTCCATCCGCCCCGGTGATACAGTCCCCCGCCTTTAGGCCGCTCTTTGCGGCGGGAGAGGAAGGCTGCACCTTGGTAATGATCAGGCCGTCCCCTTCCTGGTTTTGCTCCACTGTAATCCCGATTCCCACATAGGAATTATTGACCGCATCCACATGCGCTTTGTAGTCCTCGGCATTGAGATAATAAGACCAGCGGTCGTTCAGCGCACCGACCATTCCGGAAATAGCCCCATCTTCCACCGCTTTCCCATCATATGTTCCCACAAATTGGGTTTCGATCTTTTCTTTTGCCTCCGCAAGCAGTCGGTCCGAAGCGTCATAGCGGGCATACCCCAGCGCCCAAGCCGCGCCAAATCCTAGGGCCGCAGCAGCCACAACAGCAATCAAGAAAACAGGCAATCCAAATTTTTTGTTCATCGTCTCACTCCGTTTTTTGAGTTCTGTCCGGCAACGCAAACAGCCGGGCGAAAAAAGATTCCCCTCTTGGGAAAACGGGGCGCAAGGATATGATCCCTGCACCCCTGGAAACGCAAAGCCAGCTCGGCTCCTTTTTGGAAAGCGAAGCGCCTCGCATTTATAACGTATGTTGTTTTGAAGCGAAATAAACCGCTTTTGCCAACGTTTTTTCGGAGCGGCTCCCATTTTCCGCACCGCGGCAGAAATTGTCCTTTATGACGCGGTTTTTAAAATACGCTCAGGGGATTGACTCTGCCGCCGTTGATCCGGACTTCAAAATGCAGATGGGATCCGGTGGAATCTCCCGTTGACCCCACGTAGCCAATCACTTGTCCCTGGCTGACCGTCTGCCCCGCGCTTACCACCCGGGAGGACATATGCGCATACAAAGAAGAGTCTCCTCCCCCATGGCTGACGCACACATAGTTTCCGTAAGAACCGCCGTAGGACGAAATCAGCACCTGTCCGCTCTTGGTGGCATGAATGGGGGTTCCCGTGGGCGCCGCAATGTCAACTCCGGTATGCATACGCCAAACACCCGCAATGGGATGCCGCCGCCCGCCATAGGGCGATGTAATGGTATGGTATCCATTCAGCGGCCACTGGAAACCGGATCCGCTGACGGTTTTTGTTCCCGAGTTGGAAGACTGGGAGCTGGAAGAACCGGATCCGGAGGATGTGGCGTTGGATGCGGCGTGGGATTTGGCACGGGCCGCCGCCTGCTGGCGCTTTAACTGCTCCTGGCGCTCCTGCTCAGC
>JAQVYO010000159.1 GCA_028708585.1 Oscillospiraceae bacterium | reverse complement strand
TGCCGCCGGATCTTCGGCTTCTCCCTCGCTGCCTCTCAAATATTCTCCAATGAGGGTCCGCTTGCCATATCCGTTTTCGGTGACGGTCAGCAGCGCGCCGTTGGGCCTGGCCCTGGCGCCGCCAACTGCGTAGTCCCCTTCCCGCAGGCGGATGCCCCGGACGCCCACCGCATCCCTTCCCATCACCCGCACGTCGGTTTCCTGAAAGCAGATGGCCATGCCGTCGTGGGTGGCAATGATGATGTTCTGGTTCCCATCCGTCTCCCGGACGGAAATCAGTTCGTCGTCTTCCTCCAGGCGGATGGCCCGGATGCCCGCCTTCCGGGCGGTGTTGATGCTGGCCAGCGTGATCCGCTTTACCGTGCCCGTCCTGGTAATCATGGTGAGATACTGATTGTCCGGGAAACTGCGCACATGGATCATGGCGTTGACTTTTTCCCCCTGCTCCAAAGGCAGGATATTCACCAGGTTGGTACCCTTGGCGGTACGCCCCGCCTCCGGAATCAGATAGCCCTTTTTCCGGTGCGCCTTTCCCTGATTTGTAAAGAACAGAATATAATCGTGGGTGGAGGCTACAAACAGCGTTTCCACAAAGTCTTTTTCTCTTGTGGTCATGGCGGTAATACCCTTGCCGCCCCGGCGCTGGGTCCGATAAGCGGAAACCGGCATGCGCTTGATGTACCCCGCGTTGGTCAGGGTATAGACGCAGTCCTCCTCATCGATCAGATCCTCAATATCAATCTCGTCTTCCACAACGGCGATCTCCGTCCGCCGTTCGTCTCCGTATTTTTCCCGGATTTCCAGAAGCTCTGTTTTGAGCACCTCTTTCTGCTGCTCCTCCGAAGACAGAAGCTCGTTGAACCAAGCGATTTTCTTCAGCAGCTCGGCATATTCCTGCTCAATCTTCTCCCGTTCCAGCCCCTGCAGGCGCCGCAGCTGCATATCCAGGATGGCCTGGGTCTGCACCTCGGACAGGGAGAAGCGCTCCATCAGACGCTCCTTGGCGTTGTCGTAGCTGGTGCGGATAATCCGGATCACTTCGTCGATATGGTCCACCGCGATGCGCAGGCCTTCCAGAAGGTGCGCCCGTTCCTGGGCTTTTCGGAGGTCATATTGGGTGCGGCGGATGATGATCTCTTTCTGATGGGCAATGTATTCGTCCAGAATCTGGCGGAGGGACAAAATTTTCGGCTGGGTCTGCTGGTTCACCAGCGCCAGAAGGACAATGGCGAAAGTTACCTGAAGCTGGGTGGAGGAAAACAGCCGGTTTAAAACCACCTGGGGGTTGGAATCCCGTTTCAGCTCGATGACAATGCGCATGCCGTCCCGGTCGGATTCGTCCCGGAGGCCGGAGATTCCGTCCAGCCGCTTCTCCCGCACCTGCTCCGCGACGGACTCGATGAGCCGGGCCTTGTTGACCTGATAGGGCAGCTCAGTCACCACGATGCGGGTGCGGTTCTGGCCGAATTCCTCAAAATCGGTGCGGGCTCTCAGCTTGATGCGGCCCTTTCCGGTGGCATAGGCGGCGCGGATGCCCGCCTTCCCCATAATGATGCCCCGGGTGGGGAAATCCGGCCCTTTGAGATGCTCCATCAAATCGTCCAGTTCCGCTTCCGGATTGTCCAGAACACAAATGACGGCGTCGATGGTCTCCCGCAGGTTGTGGGGAGGGATGTTGGTGGTCATGCCCACCGCAATGCCGGAAGATCCGTTCACCAGCAGGTTGGGGAACCGGGAAGGAAGCACCACCGGCTCTTTCCGGCTCTCGTCAAAGTTGGGGATAAAGTCCACGGTTTCTTTTTCAATATTCCGCAGCATCTCCCCCGCGATTTTGTCCATGCGGGCCTCGGTATACCGGTATGCCGCGGGAGGGTCCCCGTCCACCGAGCCGAAGTTGCCGTGGCCGTCCACCAGGGGATAACGCATGGAAAAATCCTGGGCCAGGCGCACCAGCGCGTCGTAAACGGAAGCGTCCCCGTGGGGATGGAACCGGCCCAGAACATTACCCACGGTGGTGGCGGATTTCCGAAATGGCTTATCATAGGTCAGGCCGTCCTCATACATGGCGTAGAGGATCCTGCGGTGCACCGGCTTCAATCCGTCCCGCACATCCGGCAGCGCCCGGCCCACGATGACCGACATGGCATAGTCGATATAGGATTTTTTCATCTCCCGTTCCAGGTCCACCGGGAGAATGGTTTGGTCTTGATAGGAAATATCGGGATTTTTGTCGCTGCTCACAATGTTCAACCTCCGGGCTTTCTAAAGCTGCAAAGCAATGCTTTCCCAGCTTTTAAATATCTAGATTCACAACGTACTGGGCGTTTTGCTCGATAAACTCCTTGCGGGGTTCCACCTTTTCTCCCATGAGGATGGTAAAGGTTTCGTCCGCCGCCACGGCGTCCGCCAGCGTCACCTTCAGCAGGATGCGGCGCTCCGGGTCCATGGTGGTTTCCCAAAGCTCGTGAGGGTTCATTTCGCCAAGACCCTTGTTCCGGCTGATATCCACCTTTCCCCTGCCGTCTTCCCCTCGCATTTCCGCGGAAATTTTGTCCCGTTCCGTATCGGAATAGGCGTAACGGATGGTTTTCCCCCGCACCAATTTATACAGCGGGGGCTGAGCGATATAGACATATCCCCCTTCCACCAGCGGCCGCATAAACCGGAAGAAGAACGTCAGCAGCAAGGTGCGGATGTGAGAGCCGTCCACATCGGCATCCGCCATGATAATGACCTTGTGATACCGGAGCTTGGAAAGATCAAAGTCTTCCCCCATTCCGGCGCCCAGGGCGGTGATCACCGGCATCAGCTTATCGTTGCCGTAAACCTTGTCCGCCCGGGCCTTTTCCACATTCAGCATCTTGCCCCACAAGGGCAAAATAGCCTGAAATCTCGAGTCTCGTCCGCCTTTGGCGGAGCCGCCGGCGGAATCGCCCTCCACAATATAGATTTCGGTGAAGGAAGGGTCCCGTTCGTTGCAGTCGGCAAGCTTTCCGGGTAAAGTGGATCCTTCGAGGGCGTTTTTCCGCCGGACGTTTTCCCTTGCCTTCCGGGCGGCGTCCCTGGCCCGGGACGCGGTCAGCGCCTTTTCGAGAACGGCCTTGCCCACCGCGGGGTTTTCCTCCAAAAAGCATTCCAGTTTTTCAGATACCAGGGCATCCATAAACGTGCGGATTTCCGAGTTGCCAAGCTTCGTCTTGGTCTGCCCTTCAAACTGGGCGTCTAAAAGCTTCACCGAAATAACGGCGGTAAGCCCCTCCCGGCAGTCTTCCCCGGAAACCTTTTCGTCTCCTTTCAGCGTGCCGGTTTTTCTTCCATAATCGTTGAGCGCCCGGGTCAAAGCGGCCTTAAAGCCTGTTTCATGCATGCCGCCTTCCGGCGTATGGATGTTGTTCGCAAAGGATAAAATCAGCTCGTTGTAGCTGTCGTTATATTGAATGGCCACCTCCGCCGCGGCATCCTCCCGATTGGCGGCCATATAGATCACTTGGTCGTGAATGGGGGTCTTATTCCGGTTGATGTAGGAAACAAAGGAACAGATGCCTCCTTCATAGTGCATCTCATCCCGCTTTTCCTGGCCGGGCCGGTTGTCGACAGTGTGAATACGCAGGCCCGCGTTCAAAAACGCCTGCTCCCGCATTCTGGTGTGCAGCGTCTCGTAATCAAAGACTAAGTTCTCA
>JAQVYO010000158.1 GCA_028708585.1 Oscillospiraceae bacterium | reverse complement strand
CGTCAAGCAGCTTGAAAAGACCAAGAAGAACCTGGAATTGAAGCTGAAAAAACTCAACGACACCAGCCGCAAGGATGATGTGGTTACGTTCGAGGAATTGGGCGTTGACCGCCTGTTCGTGGACGAAGCTGACTTTTACAAAAACTTGTTCCTCTACACCAAGATGCGCAACGTGGCGGGCCTGGCCCAGACCGAGGCGCAGAAATCCTCCGACCTGTTTGCCAAGTGCCGCTACCTGGACGAACTGACGGAAGGACGGGGCATCGTCTTTGCCACGGGAACGCCCATTTCCAACTCCATGACCGAGATGTACACCATGCAGCGGTATCTGCAATACGAAGCTCTGCGTAAGCAAGGCCTCCAGCATTTTGATTGCTGGGCCTCCACCTTCGGGGAAACCGTAACCGCCATCGAGCTTGCGCCGGAGGGCACGGGCTACCGGGCCAAAACACGCTTCGCCCGGTTCTACAACCTCCCCGAATTGATGTCCATGTTCAAAGAGGTGGCGGACATCAAAACGGCGGATATGCTGGATCTCCCCGTGCCCCAAGCCAATTATCGCAACGTGGCGGTCAAGCCCAGCGAGTTTCAGCAGGACATGGTGGCAAAACTTGGCGAGCGCGCCGAAAAGGTGCGTAACCGAATGGTGGAGCCCTACGAGGACAACATGCTGAAAATCACCAACGACGGCCGCAAGCTGGCCCTCGACCAGCGGTTGGCCAATCCCATGCTGCCCGACCATGAAGAAAGCAAGGTGAACGCCTGTGTGGATAATATCTTCCGCTTCTGGCAGGACCACCGCGACCAAAAGCTGACCCAGCTTGTGTTCTGCGACCTGTCCACTCCCAAGAGCGACGGGAATTTCAACGTCTATGACGATGTTCGCCAAAAGCTTACGGCCCGCGGCGTTCTCGCCGACGAGATCGCCTTCATCCACGACGCCAACACGGAAACCCGCAAAAAGGAGCTGTTTGCCAGAGTACGCGCGGGACAGGTACGCGTCCTGGTGGGAAGCACCTTTAAAATGGGCGCGGGCACCAATGTCCAGGACCGCCTGATCGCGTTGCACGACCTGGACTGTCCCTGGCGGCCCCGCGACCTGGAACAGCGCAGCGGCAGGATTGTCCGCCAGGGCAACCAAAACGACGAGGTACACATCTTTCGCTATGTAACGGAAAATACCTTCGATGCTTATCTTTATCAGATTTTGGAGAATAAGCAACGCTTTATCGCACAGATTATGACTAGCAAATCCCCTGTGAGAAGCGCCGAGGACATTGACGAAACGGCGCTTTCCTATGCGGAAGTCAAGGCGCTGGCGACGGGTAACCCGCTCATCAAGGAGAAGATGGATTTAGACATCCAGGTTTCCAAGCTGAAGCTCCTAAAAGCCAACCATCTGAGCCAGCGTTACGCTTTGGAGGACAGGCTGCTCAAACAATTCCCCCGGCAGATCAAATCCGCCGAGGAACGCATTGCGGGCTATGAGAAGGACATTGCCCGGCATGAAAGGCACAACGGAAAGGAACCCGCCGGAGGGGATGCCGAGGAAAACAAATTTGCAGGCATGACGGTCAAAGACATTTTCTATCCCGAAAAGGCCAAGGCGGGCGCGGCCATCCTGGAAGCCTGCAACCTGATGACCTCGCCGGAGCCGCAGGAAATGGGCAGCTACCTGGGCTTTCCGATACTGTTTTCTTTCGACAGCTTCAACAAGAAGTATCAAATCACGCTCCAGGGCGCTCTCAGCCATACGGTGGCCTTGGGCGCGGACGCGCACGGCAACATCACCAGGCTCAACAACGCTTTGGCCGAAATGCCGAAAAAACTGGAGTATTGCCTGGAACAGCTAAAAACCCTCCATCAGCAGATGGAAACGGCTAAGAAAGAAATCGACATCCCCTTTGAAAAGGAGCAGGCGCTGCAAAGCAAATCCGCGCGTCTGCATGAACTGGACATCCTGCTGAATATGGACAAGGCGGAAAACGAGATGATGGACGACCAACCGGACGAGGACCTGAATATACCCGAAAAAAAAGCTATGGGTTATGAAAGATGAGGTGAAAAAACATGCCCTATGTGACCCCGGAACAGATTAAGCATGCCAAACAGATGGACTTGCTGATCTATTTGCAGCATTACGAACCGCAGGAGTTGGTGCATTTTTCCGGCAACGTCTATACCACCCGCAGCCATGACAGCCTGAAAATCTCCAACGGGAAGTGGTGTTGGTGGTCCCGCGGCATCGGCGGGCGCTCCGCCCTGGATTATCTCATCAAAGTCCGGGGCATGACGCTCCCCGAGGCGGTAATGCGGATAGACGGGCAGGCGGTTGTTGTGCCCCCTGTCCCGCCAAAGGCGTGGGAAACCGCCGGGCCGAGAAAGCTGCTGTTGCCGGAGAAAAACAAGAGTAATGATCGCGTGATTGCCTATCTTAAAGGGCGCGGCATACATGGCACCTTAATTGATTACTGCCTGCAAACCGGATGGCTGTATGAAAGCCGCTACCGCCATAACGCGGTCTTTGTCGGCTTCGACCCGCAGGGCGTTCCCCGCTACGGTGCGCTCCGGGGCACATCCGGCAGCCGGTTTATGGGGGACGCAAGCGGCAGCGACAAGCGCTTCTCCTTCTCCATTCCGGCAAGGGAAAAATCCACGAAGCTGCACCTGTTTGAAAGCGCCATTGACATTTTGTCCTACGGCACCTTGGAGCTGCTTTCCGGCAGGGATTGGCAGCAGGAAAACTGTCTCTCCCTGGCGGGTATTTACAGACCGAAAAAGAACATTGAGGAAAGCACTCCGCCCGCCGCCTTGATGCAATACCTCAAGAATTACCCGCAAATAACTGAAATTGCCCTGCATCTGGACAACGACGCACCGGGAAGGCTGGCGGCCGAAACCATTAAGACCATCCTCTCCCCCACCTACACCGTATTGGACGAGCCGCCCAAGCGCGGAAAGGATTATAACGACTATCTCAGGATGGTATTAAGGATACGGCAGCCAAATAGGATGGAAAAATGATTGCTTTTAGATGCTTTACAAAAAATGCAAATTACTTGATTCATGTTATCGTATATGATAACATGATGATGAGGTGAGGCATATACTAAGATTAGAGGTGTATCATGGATTGGCAGGTAGAATACTATAAAAAGGAAAACGGAGATATTCCCGTACTCGATTTTTTGCTGTCGTTGGAAGCAAAAATGCGGGCGAAAGCCTTTAGCGAAATAGAACTGCTGGAAAAGCATGGACCTGAATTAAGGGAACCATACGTCAAACCCGTAAAAGGCAAAGGCCTTTTTGAATTGAGAATCAAGTTCGCCTCTGATATTAGCAGGATTTTCTATTTCACATACCACCAGAAGACATTTGTGCTGCTCCATGGTTTCACCAAAAAAACTCAAAAAACTCCGCCAAGAGAGATTGAACGGGCACTGCGTTATAAAGAAGATTATGAGAGAAGGTGTGACAATGAGTAAGGCGGGAGCAAAGTTTTCCGAAGTGAAAGAGCTTTTGATGAAGGACGAAGAATTCAAAGCTGAATACGAAAAGCTGAAACCGCGCTATGATGTGATTTCGCAAATCATTGAAGCACGGACCAGCCAAAATATTACCCAGGAAGAATTGGCGCTTCGGGTTGGAACCCAGAAATCCAATATCAGCCGCCTGGAAAGCGGAACGTACAATCCATCCCTGGACTTTCTGTCCAAGGTTGC
>JAQVYO010000157.1 GCA_028708585.1 Oscillospiraceae bacterium | reverse complement strand
AACTCCAATCAAGTCGGCGGCGCCCTCTTTGAGCAGTTGTTCCGCCTGCTGGGGAGTGGAAATACCTCCGGTTAAAATCACGGGGATAGATATGGCTTTTTTGATGGCGGAAGAAATGTCTGAAAAGAAACCGGGCTTATCGGTAAATGGGTTGGCATAGCGGCAGAACCCACCGGAAATATCCAAAATGTCGACTCCTGCCTGCTGAAAGGCGCGCGCGGCCTCTATGCTGTCTTCGATGGTGCTGCCGCCATTCATATAATCGCACCCACCCAGGCGGAGCAGAATCGGAAATTCCGGGCCAACGGCCGTTCGGATGGCGCCGATGATCTCCAGATGAATTTTGATGCGCTTTAAAAGGCTCCCTCCATAGGAGTCGGTTCGCTGATTGGTGAGAGGAGAGTAAAACTAATTGAGCAAATATCCATGGGCTGCGTGAATTTCCACCGCGTCAAACCCGGCGGTTTTCACCCGGAGGGCGGCGTGCTGAAAGGCGGAAACAATCTCTTTGATCTGATCTTGCGACAGCTGCGCGGGAACGGTCTGCCGCAGAGGGTGTGGCAGAGGGGAAGGGCCGACGCATTGTCCGGGAGCGGCGCTTCCCGCATGGTTCAGCTGCATGGCGGCCTTTACCTGGTTTTTGTGGAACGTCGCCGCAAGCTTCCGCAGTCCCGGAATCATATCATCGCTTGCAGTGGAAATCTGCCGGTCGCTGGCTTTGCCCGGAAAATGCACATAGCTGTGCTCAACAATGGCAAGGGCAAGATATCCTCCGCGGGTTTTGACATCGTAATAGGACAAAATATCATCGGATATTAGGCCGTTTTTCAATGCTTCCGCCGTTGCCATGGGAGGCATCACCAGACGATTTTTGAGATTCAGAGTTCCCGCTGTAAGGGGTGTGTAGAGAAGGGAAATTTTTTCACTCCAATCTTTTGTTCTATGCTGGCATTATAATCCTGTTCTTCCAAAAGGGGAAGACCTGCAAGCGTTTTCTTGCCCAGAAAAAGGATAAGCGGGGGAGCTTTTCCGGCTGAAAACGCCTTCCGGAATCTGTCTGGGCGCTTTCTTGTTTCCGGCAAAACCAGAAGCCCGGTTTCTCAAATATTCAGGTGGTTATTGGGCATAGTATACGCAGGGAAATACACAACAGATAGGAGTGCTTCGCGTGTCAAGCCAATTTCAAAAACTGTTTGAGCCACTGAAAATCGGTAATCTGCATCTCAAAAACAGGATTTCCATGGCGCCGCTTGGTATGGTAGCCATGGCGGACCCCTGCGGTGAATTTACAAAGGAGGCACAGGAATATTATATTGAGCGTGCCAAAGGGGGAACCGGCCTGATTATCACTGGAATTACCAATGTGAATTATCAGGAATTGAAACCTCTGGCGCTGCCCTGCGCCGCTTACAATCCGCTGATGTTTTCGAGGTCCTGTGCGCCCATGAACGAAAGGATTCATTCCTATGAGTGCAAGATTTTTCTTCAGCTGACCGGCGGGCTTGGCAGAGCTGCCATTCCGGGGCTGATGCAAACCGCAATCGCGCCTTCCGCTCAGGAAAACAGGTGGGATCCTTCCATTGTGCATAGGGAGATGACAAAAGGGGAAATTGAAGAGCTGATTTCATCGTTTGCCGCCTGTGCAAAGGTTGCCAAGCAGTCCAATTTTGACGGCGTTGAAGTTCATGCCGTTCATGAAGGGTATCTGCTGGATCAATTTGCGCTCTCCTTCTATAACAAAAGGACGGATGAATACGGCGGCGATTTGAAAGGAAGGCTGAAGCTGGCCACCGATATTGTGCAGGCGATTAAGAATGCGTGCGGAAAGGAGTTTCCTGTTTCCTTGCGCTACAGCCTCAAAAGCTTTATTAAGGGCCTTCGCCAGGGAGCGCTTCCGGGGGAAATGTTTCAGGAACTTGGGAAGGATATTGAAGAGGGGCTGGAGGCCGCCCAAATTTTGGTGGAAGCTGGCTATGATATTTTAAATGTAGATGTTGGTACCTATGACTCCTGGTACTGGAGCCATCCGCCTATGTATTTTGAGAAGGGAATGTACCGGGAATTTGGGAGGATTCTTAAGCAGCGTGTGGCGGCGCCCATCATTCTTGCCGGGCGCATGGACAACCCGGTGACAGCCTGTGAAGCGCTGGGTACCTGCTGCGATATTGTGGGATACGGAAGGCCGCTTCTGGCGGACCCGTATCTTCCTGAGAAAATTCAGACAGACCAGCTGGAGGAAATTCGACCCTGCATTTCCTGCCAGCAAGGATGCCTGGACAGATTGGCCCATGGGCTGCCTTTATCCTGTGCCGTAAATCCGGCGTGCGGCAGGGAAAAAGACATGGCTATTTTGCCGACTGAAACGCCGAAAAATGTGCTTATCGTGGGCGGCGGCCTCGCTGGTATGGAGGCGGCCCGGGTCTGTGCCCTTCGAGGACACCGGGTAAACCTGCTGGAGCGAAGCAGCCGACTGGGAGGCCATATTATTCCCGGCGGCGTTCCGGAGTTTAAAAAAGATGACCGTGCCCTGTTGCGCTGGTATGAACGACAAATGAAGAAGCTTCCCATCATGGTCTGGAAATCATGTGTGGCGACGAAAGAATGGATTGAGAAGTCCAATGCGGATGTGGTGATTTTCGCCACCGGATCCAACCCTGTGCAGCTTTATCTGGGAAATAAAAATCAGATCTGCACCGCCGACCAGGTGCTTTTGGGGGAAAAAGAAGCGGGAAACCAGGTGGTTATCTTAGGCGGAGGCTTGGTTGGGTGTGAAACCGCTCTTTGGCTGCTCCAAAAAGGGAAACGGGTGTCCATTGTAGAGACAGCCCCCAAAATTCTCAATGGCGGCGAAGGTATTTGCTTCGCAAATTATGATATGCTTAAAGATTTGCTCCATTTTTATAAAGCAGAGATTTTTGAAAGCGCAAAAGTCACTGCCGTAAAGGATGATGCCGTTACCGTTCAGACCAAAGAAGGGACAAAGGAACTTGCGGCGGATACGGTGATTCAGTCCGTTGGATATCAATCGGAAGACAGCTTATATCAGTCGATGGCAGGATCCGAAAAAGTGGTTTATCGGATCGGAGATGCCCGCGAGGTGCGAAATATTATGCACGCCGTCTGGGATGCATATCAGCTGGCCTTGGAATTATAGTTGATTTTGTGAGATCCGCTTTGCAGCAGCCCGTTTTGGGACTTTATTCCGCTGCAAAGCGAATTTGTGATAGCAAATGCGCAAAATAAAAACAGTTCAAAAAAATACGTCTTAAAATGATTCTAAAAGGCCATTTTAAGACGTATTTTTTAATTATTTTTCAAAATTGGGTTTTACGGCAGCCTGATTGCCGCTGTAAGGCTGCAGCGGCAATCAGGAGACAGCGCCGGAATTTTCGCTGCTTGCCTGCGCTTTTTTTATTGCATTCCGATCATCACGGAGGTTGCCTTGATTACAGCGGAAGCCTGGGCGCCAACCTTTAAATTCATTTCACGGATGGCGTTCATGGAAATGGTAGAATAGATTTTGTTTCCCCCGCCGATGTCCAGGGTGACGCAGCCGTTGACGGCGCCTTCCTGAATGTCCACAATCTTTCCCTGAAGCTGATTCCTTGCACTGAGTGTCATGTTGAATCTCCTTTCTTTTTCCAATCATGATTATCATGGGCAATTACTTGAAATTTATTCAAAGAAATTTCAAAATGAAAAGGGGTCAGGCTTCCGTCATAAACAAGAAGCCAAGGG